>NZ_WTKW01000214.1:0-7391 GCF_011378745.1 Pseudoalteromonas sp. Z1A6 | reverse complement strand
ATTTCATGCCGATAAATTAAAAAGTATTTAGTAACATATGCTTACGGTTGTTTTTTGTCGTGTGTGTTATAAGTGACTATTATTTGTAACTATAAATATTGTGTTCATGTTGTTCATTTAAACTTTAAATTCACGTGCCTATTTATGGTACTAAAGTGTGAAATTTGAACAAGTCATTAATTTATTGTTGCATACAGTTAATTGTTAACATTATATTGATTGTGAATTCGATGCCTTTACACAAAGGATTAATTTTCACACCAAGATAGGTAACAAAAAATGAAAAAAAGCTCATTGTATTGCGCGATTTCGAGCGCGCTATTACTTTCAAGCGTTTTTAATGCACACGCTGGCACTGTTATTAAACAAACGTCTTCACAAATGTGTTTTAGAACCGCTGATAATGCAGTAAATGGTACTCAAGTAGTATTAAACAATAACTGTAGCGGTGATGCAGCAGGGTTTAGCTGGACATCTGGTGGGAGTATAAAGCACGTTAAGTCGGGTTTATGCGTCCACCCTGGCGGCTTAGCAAACCCCGTCGATGGACAGCAACTTGTTTTGTGGTCGGGTTGTGACTTTGATAACCGAGTGAAGTTTACTAAAACGTCGGCTAATGCTATTAAGCATGTATCAGGAGGTAAATGTGTTCAACCAACTAACACATCAGACGGTAGTAATTTAGTTGTTAAATCGCAGTGTGGTGCAAATCAAAGTAAGTTTGTTGTTGAGCAACAAGTAAATAGCGGTGCAAACGTTAGTAACGATACAGTCAAGGTACAGTTTAATATTGATACTAAGCATGCGGTGGGTCAGTTTGATAGTTTTGATCGTCGTAAGTTTATTACATTGCACTCATCTAATACCGAAAGTGACTGGTTTGGAAATAATGCTCAAAGTTTAAATGCGCCTAATGCTGATCCTAATTTAATGACGAACTTTTTAGAAAATTATGATGTATATTTTGGCCGCGATACCGGCAGCATGAAATATCAATTAACACAGTTACCAGAAGATTCGGCTAAACCAGGTTATGCAAGTGCGGTAACGGCTACAACTAATGGTGGCGGTGTTAAATGGAATTACTCCAATATTACCACAGATGAAGCTAAAGCAATGCGAAAGCATGAAGGGCGTAACAGTGATTTAATTGTCGCAGCACAGCAGCACCCTTATTACCCAGATGGTACTAAAATTGGTAACCAAAACTGGTCTTTTTCGCAAACTGATACTGCCGGCGAACCACTAGGCACCGCGCTTGGTGATTATATGGCGCAGTTTTTACAAAAGTACTTTAAAGCTGGCGCATCAGATACTCTAGGTCAAAAGCGCCCAACATACCTTGAAGTTATGAACGAGCCACTATTTGAACTACACGACTTTCCTCATAAAGGTTATGACAAAGAAAGTCTATATGACATCTTTAGGCTACATAACTCAGTTGCAGATGTAGTTCATAATAATTCAGCATTGAACGATGTAAAAGTAGGCGGTTTTACAGTGGCATTTCCTGATTATGAAAAAGGGGCAAACTATTTTGATAATTGGAAGCAACGCGACAAGGCATTTCTAGATATTGCAGGAGATAAAATGGATTTTATTTCGATGCACTTATACGATTTTCCAAACTTTCCAGGCGGCCCTGGTGGTCAACATCAAGAGCAATACCGTAAAGGTAGTAACATGGAAGCGACTCTTGATATGGTTGAGCAATACATGGCTTATAAATGGGGGAGTATTAAACCAATAGTCATTTCGGAATATGGATCGCAACTGCAAGGGTCTTTTGGCACTAAATGGACACCGCAACGTGATTGGCTATGTTTAAAAGCAATGAGCTCTATGCTTATGAGCTTTATGGAAAGGCCTAACCGTATTGATAAAGCCATACCGTTTATTCCATTAAAAGCAGAGTGGGGCCGTATAAGCGATACCATTCCGTATTACTGGCGTTTACTACGTCAAGCTAAAGAGGGAGAAGGTGAAACCGGCGAGCAGTGGGTTTACACCGAAATGGTTAAGTTTTACCAGCTTTGGTCAGATATTAAAGGGACGCGAATCGATAGCTGGGCGAGTGATTTGGATATACAAGCAGATGCTTATGTTGATGGCAAAGATGTTTATTTGGTATTAAACAGCCTTGAAAATTCACCAACCAATATTGATTTAAGTGTTTTAGGCGGTGGTTCTAATAGCGTTACTGGCGTAAACATTAAGCATTTACATCCTGATGCTCAAGGTAAACCAGTCCTTGATGATAACGATAGTACAGTATTACCTGATTTAGTTAATTTGGGCACAGAGTCAACGATGATCATTAAAATTAGTCATCAAAGTAATGTGATAATTAATAATATTAATCAAGAAACTAAGCACTACGCAAGTGCTGTGGTTAAAGATATTGTTGCTAACTCAACTCAGTTTTTTACAATTAATAACGTTGATAAAGGAACTAATGGCGAGGCAGTATTACGCTTAGGTGTTGGTCGTCCTCATGGTAAGTCGCTTACACCTACGGTTACTGTTAATGGTAATAAAGTCGCTGTACCTACTGATTTTAGAGGGTACGACCAGGTTAATGGAGGGTTAGGACGCGAACGTTTCTTTGGTGTACTTGAAATACCGGTACCTTATAGCGACCTTGCAAAAACGAATAGTATTGAAGTGACATTTCCAGACACTGGCGGCGCTGTTAGTTCACTTACATTACAAAACTTTAAAATGAGTAAAAGCATTACTCGCTAGTGCGTAAAATAAAGTTAATATCAATTCGCTTAATTAAGTATTATTGCAAATTGGTATAAGTTAGGAAATAAACAAACTGCGGGCTTACTTATATTAGGTAGACCCGCAGTTTTAAAAGGAAGTAACGGCGCGTGTGATTATTTATTATAGCGTTTTTCGTACATGGTCGAAGTCACCTCTTTAACAGCATTTACCATTTCAGGGTAGGGTACGTCGGCAGTGGTAACAAAGCCTATATTGGCGTTTTCACCATCAAATGCACGTCCAGAAACTGGTTCATCAACATATTGAAACCAATGCGCTCCTACCATATAAGGCTTGCTTAATACGCTTTGCATATATTTTTTATACATGGATGCACGATCTGCTTGATTCGCAGCGTGAACAATACCTGGGTTAAACAAGCCAGAATCGGTTGCTGTACCAATATGGAATTCGCCAATTACAACCGGTAGGTCAACGTCTTCTAAAAATTGCCAGTAATTGTCTTGCATGCCTTCTTCGTAAATATTAAAGCTCAGCACGTCTGAATATTTAACTGAGGCCTTAATAATTTCATCTGGCATCCCCCAGTTGGCCATGCGAGCACCCATGTATAAATGATTTGGGAGCTTTTTAGCTAATGTACCGTTTACTACTTTAAAATATTGCTCACCAAGCATTTCGAGCATTTTGGATATATCAGCTATTTGTGCGTTGCTAAAGGTTGTAAATGTAACGCCATTATTAAGTTCATTCCAGCTTGCAATATCACTTTGCCATGCCTTATTTAATTCATTGATTGAGCTGTACTTTTGTTTAAGGTACTTAGCAAATGCATGTTTAGCGGGGCTTTTCTTTGCACTTTTAGACAGTGCATCGAGTATAATACCGTAGCGCTTTTCTACGCTACCTTGGCGCTCGCCCCAACTTTTTTCGTTATCTATAAATATGCCAATACACCAAGGCGAGGCTTTAATGTTTTTAGCAATTGCATCTATTGTTATTTCGGCGCGTTTTTTAAATTCAGGATCATAAAAGTCAGGCATCAGTCCCCAATGGTTGGTATGTCCAGATAGGGTTTTAAAGTCGCCAATAATCCAACCATTTGCAAAATAAGGCACAGACTCTTTATCATAAAAGGCCGGATCAACCCAATTTCCAAATGATGTAAAGCCCCAATCTTTCATTCGCTTGAGCGTAACATCGTGCCATTTATCTATATATGATTTAGGTGATTCTTCACCGTAGCGTCTTTGTAAATTTGCACGATAAAAGCTGTACGTTTCGCCATGAGCAACAGGTCCTTTATGTGTTGAACGTCTATAACTGTAATGTTCGCTCAGTGGATTACTGTAATCAGGTAGCCATTGAAACATGTTGTTTCTGAGTTTAGAGGTTATAAATCTGCTTTTTCTAGCGTCATCAGAGATCTCTATTATACCCATTGAATCCTCTGGTGTAATTTCATCGTTACTTCGCATACGAACAGAGTCATCTTTAAAATCAACACCAGTTATTGTGGTTAAATTTGCCATGCGCACATTAGCAGGACCATGTGAAAAAAAGAGGTAACCTTCGGGGTCTACCATCCACCATTTACCATCTACTTTTTCGGTTCTAAAGTAACCAGTGGCCTTAAGTTTTGGGCCATTGGCATACCCACCAAATCGTGAGCGGTTTGCCATGCCTGAAGACTTTGCTAAGTCACTAAGCTCTTTATTGGCAAGTTGTTTTAGCTGTTCGTCTGATTTAATGGTTAAGGCATTGGTTTTATTGGTGTATTGGCCGTATTTATCAATGATATTTACCATCCAATTAGGATCAGTTTTTGGGTTTTTTCTCAGGCGTATGTTGTCAATAAGCACAGACTTATCTTCTAAAATTCCGATGGTGAATAAATTTATAGCAGTGATTTTACTAAAATCTCCTCCATCATCACGCCAAGAACGCCATACCAATAGCCTATCTTTAGTTTCCCATGGTGGAGCATCTGCCCACATGCCTGTGTTGGTATTCGCCTCAACTCCATCTAGTGGAAAATACACAGTACCGTTGTAGTTAGCAGGTAAGCTTACTGAGCGACTCTGTAGTTCGCCGTTTTTATTTTCAATAGACAAATAAAGTTGAATTGACGTATTTGCGGTATTTTCTACATTAAGTGCCACATTATAATTTTTGTAAGTAGAGAGATCCCATGCCTTAGAAGGGGTAATTTTTAGTTCAGAGATATTCCCTTTTGATGAAAAATCGATAGCTAATTTTGTTGCTTGATCCGTTTTTATAATTGAGGTGTTAGTATCAGAATGCTTAAACCAGCTTTGTACTGATGAATCATTAAAATTCATGAGAGGTGTAATTATTTGCTCGTTGCTAAAGGCATCTGTTGTGCGTGAGTTGGATGTCGTTTGAGCGGTAGATGTATTTTGTATATGTGTATCGATATCGTTGCATGCAGTAATCGCCAAAGCAAGGGAAGTAATACTAAATATACCTGTCATTGTTTTAGGTGTACTTTTTTTCATTATTGAGCCTGTGTGATTTATTGTTGACAATATGTACTATAAATAAATTGTCAACAATAAACAATGCGGCTTTTATATTAAATTATTCTAGCTGTTTTATTAATTTAATGGGATATGTTTTAGAAGCGTTCCACTGGCCAACATATAAGTTGTCGTCTTGATCTACGCAAATACAATGCACGTGATTAAAAATGTCCCCGTTACTTTGCATCGGCTGTAGTTCACCATTTTTGTACTGGGGTTGCGGTGCTCCTAAATTAGCTATGAGCGTGTTATTTTTATCAAATATACTAATAAAGCCAGAGTCGTCAGCATTTTTATTGTCAATATGCGACCAGCAAACAGGTGCATAAAATAGTTCGCCTTTGAACACGGGACCGCCAATATATGCCCCATTAGCGCTAATTCTATCAAGGTACTTACCATCAAACGAAAATACTTTTAAACATTGCTCAAAACGAGAGCTTACTATTAATGTGGGATTTGATGGATCGCGTAAGTCTACTTCAATACCGTGGGTGTTGTGTAAATTGTAATTTTCGTCATCATTATGGTGACCGCCCCAATGGTTTATATAGCGGCCTTGTTTATCATAATGCAGTAAAAAGTCGCTGCCATAACCATCGGTTACATATAAGTCCCCATTGGGGGCAATGGCAATATCAGTAGGGCGAAAAGGTTGCTCGGGTTTATAAGCACCGCACGTTTGTGGATGGCCAATACTGTAAATCAGTTTGCCATCTAAGGTCATTTTGGAAATAAAGCCAGCCTGTGGAATGACATTGTTAGTAGGGCTATCCCATTGCTCTGTGCTGTGACCATCCCAGTGGCGATTAACAATCCAGCCACTATCTACAACGTATAAAAATTCTTGCTCGCCTTCTTTTACAATTTTTATAGCGTGTCCACCAGGAAAAGAGCTTCCAAAAGCGTCAAGTAATTCACCGTTTTGGCTATAAACTAAAATATTATTAGTCGTGTTATCGGTGATCATAAATATTCTCCCTTGTGAGTCCATCACCATCGCATGACAATTTTCTATAGGGTATTTATTTGGGTTTAACTTCCCCCAGTGGGCGTCTATTTTGTATTTAAATTGACCTTGGCCAATTATTTTCCCGTGCGGGTCTTCGTCATTTTTAGGAGTAGCGTGAGGTATAAGGTGTTTTTGCTCTGAGGTTAACATACAGAATTTTCCATATAAAAAAACCAGCTTATGCATTGGGCTATAATGCATAAGCTGGTTTAGGCTAGAAGGTTACTTTAAGTGCGTTCTTTTGCTTTAAAATTTAAAATAGCATCATCGTTAACGCGATTTAAAGGGTAATAAACAGCTTCGTTTTCTTTAAATGGTTGGTTGCTAATCGCATTGTAAGCACTGATCATTGACCAGCGAGGTTCTGCAGCACGGTTTTGATTTGATTTATGCAGTAAATTACAGTGGAAAAACAGTACATCACCTGGTTCAAGTTCTACATTGATAAGTTCATGGTACTTCATTGCTTCTTCTACAAACTCTAAACAGGCGCCTTTTTGGTCACCCGTTTTACTGTGATCTAATCGTCCCAAATGATGTGAGCCTTTAAGTACTTGCAAGCAACCATTTTCTTGCGTCGCTTTATTAATGGCGACCATACAGCTAATTGATTTTGGATAAAGCATGTAGTTATCACGATGCCAGTAGCCAAAATCTTGATGCCATTCCCAGGCGCCACCTACAAATGGTTCTTTCATCATAATTTTAGTGCTGGTGTGGTACACCTCTTCGCCAATAAGTGTTTCGCATACTTCAATTAAACGACGACCGCGAGAAAACATACTGTATAAATCGTCGCCTGTTTTTTGCCATAAACAGACTTTACTTACAGCGCCGTCGGCGTCTTTTTTGTCCCATGCTCGCTCATAGAGTGTATCGTCATTAAAAGCAGTTTGTTGTAATAGCTCAATTTCATCAGCGCTGTAGTAATTTTTGACAATAATATAACCATCACGGTGAAAATCAGCTATTTGTTGTGGTGTTAAATAAGTGTGTGACATAAATATATTTCCATTTTCTCTTACAGTTGTATATTGTTAACAATGATTGCTCGGTTAAGCATTTAGGTCAAGCGTAATTTATATAAAAATATAGAATTCATATAT
>NZ_WTKW01000213.1:0-7474 GCF_011378745.1 Pseudoalteromonas sp. Z1A6 | reverse complement strand
AATAATTTTTAACGTAGTTAGTGAGTTATTTAATACGCTAGAATGATCATGTTTTTAATAAAATTGGTATTATAAACCCAGCTATAGGCTGGGTTTTTACGTTTAGCCATAAGGGCATTATGCTTTATCTCACGTTATTTATTAGCGCATTTATATCTGCCACATTACTGCCTAGCTCTTCTGAGGTGATAATGGTGGGGATGATTGCCCAAGGTAAAGTTAATTTATGGCTTATGTGGTGCGTAGCAACACTTGGAAATGTATTGGGAAGCTGCGTTAATTACTGGTTAGGCACGCAGGTACTGCGTTTTAAAGATAAAAAATGGTTTCCTGTATCGCAAAAAGGGCTTGATAGCGCACAAAAGCAATTTAATAAATACGGTGTGTATAGTTTGTTGTTTGCTTGGCTGCCAGTAGTAGGCGATCCGCTAACTGTAATTGGGGGGATATTTAAAGTACGCTTTAGTATGTTTTTATTACTAGTAACACTAGGCAAAGGCGCGCGCTATTTAGCGGTTATCGCCCTTGCCGTAGGATTCGAAAAGCTTTTTTAAATAAATTTTTTAAGGCCTTATTTAGCCCAATCAAGCGTTAACGACACCGAGTCGGCAAAACGCAGTGCATGCGGTTTATCAACACGTGCTTTAGCGTAATGAACACTTGGGTGTGAGTGACAAACCGCAAGAATTTCAGCCACTAATTTTTCGAGCAGTAAAAAGTGGCCTTGCTCTACTAAGCTAATTACTTCTTTGGTGATCACTTTATAATTAAGTGCTTGGTCAACTTCATCCGTTTTACACGCGTCATCAGCAGGGTAGTGAATCTCTAGGTTGATCACTACATCTTGCTTTTTTTCACGCTCATCGGGGTTAAAGCCAATAAACGTACGCAGGCGCAAATTAGTAACGTTAATAATTGCATTAGCCATAGGGTTAACCTTTTATAAGCTGCAAAAATTCGTTGCGTGTTTTAGGGTCGCTTCTAAAGTTACCTAACATTACTGATGTACGCATGCTTGAATTTTGCTTTTCTACACCACGCATCATCATACACATGTGTTTTGCTTCAACAATAACGCCCACACCTTTAGCGCCAGTAACTTCTTCAACTGCTTTAGCGATTTGATGCGTTAGCTGTTCTTGAATTTGAAAGCGGCGTGAAAACATATCAACAATACGTGCAAATTTAGACAAGCCCAATACTTTACCGTTTGGAATATAAGCAATATGGCAACGGCCAATAAAAGGTAGTAAATGATGCTCACACATAGAGTAAAGCTCTATGTCTTGCACTAACACCATGTCGTCAGCGTCAGATGTAAATACCGCTTTATTAGTTATTTCATCAAGCGTTTGACGATACCCTTGCGTTAAATATTCCATTGCTTTTGCAGCACGTTTTGGCGTATCAAGTAAGCCTTCGCGGTTAGCATCTTCGCCTACTGCGGTGATGATTTTTTCGTAACTTTCTTTTAATTCATTGTGCATAAATATCTCAGTTTATTTATATTTACTTTAAATGACGGCCGCCATCAACAGGCAAAGAGCGCCCTGTGATGTAGTGGCTTTGTAATAGTAAATCAATGCTATTGATAATTTCTTGGCATCCGGGTTCAATGCCCATTAATGATTTTTTAAGGGTTTTAGCTCGATATTGCTCATCGTCATGTTCATTAAAAATAATGAGTGATGGAGCAACCGAGTTCACTTTTATGTTTGGCGCATATTTAGCGCTAAACGATTTAGTTAAGTTATCGAGAGCTGCTTTACTTGCTGCATAAGCTAAGTGTTTAGGGCTGCCTGTTTCAACTACATAATCAGTAAGGTGAATTATATCAGCAGGTACTTTTTCACTTTGCTGATAGTTTATAAGCAGCTCAGCGCACATTAAATTAATTAAATACGGTGTTTTGGCGTGTATACGCATCATATTATCGAACAGTACTGCAAAGTCAGGATTGTTAGCTTCGCAGTCCCAGCTTGATGCATTGTGAACAACAGCGCGCAGCGATGTTGTATGCTCTTTAAGCGTATTTATAAATGCACTTATACCGTCATCGGTACTAAAATCGGCATAAATACATACAGCGCCTAGTTGCTCTAATTTATCAACAGCGTTGTGGCGAGTACGATACGTAATAATAACAGCCTGCCCTTGGGCTATATAATGCTGAGCGAGCGCTAAACCAATACGTTGGCCTGCGCCGGTAATTAAGATGGGCGATGTCATATAAGGCAGTGTTCTCTTTGGCGGGTAACTTATACCAATATTGTTAAAACATGATCGATCTATCGCTATTTTCTTAGGGCTATAATAGATCACTAATTTAACGCAATTGGTATTATAAAATTTAAAGCGTTAATTTACTAAAATATACGCAGTTTCTTAATCTGTCGATCAAAAAAGCAATTAATCCTCAAAGGCGTTAATTGCTTTATTTTATTTACTAAAACATTAATCGTAAATTGTCGGAATTGGTTGGCGCTTATGTTGTGTACGCATGTAAATACTTACAAGCTTTTGTTCAACGTCTTTAGAAACAGATTTACCTTCTAAAAAGTCATCAATTTGCTCATAGCTCAAACCAAGTGCTTCTTCATCTGTTAAGCCTGGGCGGTCGCTTTCTAAATCAGCTGTAGGTGCTTTATCTACTAATAAAGCTGGGGCACCGAGTGCAGTAGCAAGTGCACGCACTTGGCGTTTTGATAAACCAAATAGCGGAGCTAAATCGCACGCGCCGTCACCAAATTTAGTATAAAAACCAGTAATGTTTTCAGCACTATGATCGGTACCCACTACTAAGCCTTGGCAAAAGCCAGCAATTTCGTACTGAGCAACCATACGTTGGCGTGCTTTAACATTACCTTTAATAAAATCTATCTGAGCTTGCTCAGGCAGTGCTTCACCACAGCCAACTACAGCAGCTATAGCTTGCTCATGCAATGCATCAGCCGCAGGTTGTACGTTTACGGTCATACGTTTACTTGGCTGGATAAAATCAACCGCCATTTGCGCTTCGTCTTCATCGGCTTGTACGCCATAAGGTAAGCGCACAGCAATAAATTGGTATTTGTCAGTATCGTGTTCTTTATTTAGCTCGTTTACGGCAAGTTGACATAAGCGGCCGCAAGCTGATGAGTCAACACCACCACTAATACCCAATATTAGTGATCGTGAGTGAGCTGCTACTAAACGTGCTTTAATAAAAGCAACCCGGCGAGTTATCTCAGCATTTACATCAATCGTTGGCTGAACCTTCATTTCAGCCATAATTTCGGCGCGCATTGCCAGCTCCTTATAAAATTTAATATGTGATACGCAATAAACTTATTATGTGATTTAGTCTTAATTAATTAAAGTTTTAAATGAGCTTTTATTTTGCGAAGCTCTACTTTTAATTCTTCTACTTCTGCTAGTAAATCACTTAATTCTTTATCTTTAATTACTTCGCTTGGTAGAGCAACAAAGGCATCGGCGGGATTATTTTGTTGTTCGCCAAATAAATGAATGTATCGGCTGTCGCGTTTACCTGCTTCTCGTTCTAATTTACGGGCGTAATCGCTTTCAATCAGTTTATTGAGCGCTGTTTCTACTTCATTTACGTTATTAAAATCAGCAAGCCTAGCACTGCGAGTTCTTAATTCACCTGGGGTTTGGGCACCACGTAAAAGTAATAAACAAACAATGGCACGTTGCTGAGCAGAAAATTGCAGATTACTAAACTCAGTGTTGCAAAAGCGGTGGTCGTATTTATTTACGCGACCAGAAAGCCCTTCATCTATAGTTACCAAGCGCATGTCTATTAGTTCATCAAGTGCGTTTTGCACGTCACTATCTGTAAGATTTAACACAGGATCGCGATTAGACTTTTGATTACATGCGTTCACTAGAGCGTTTAACGATAGCGGATAATGTTCTGGCGTTGTGCTTTGTTTTTCTAGTAAGCAACCAAGAATACGTTGTTGATTTGCTGATAACTGCATAAATAATCTCAAATTAGTAAGCGTATTTTATTAGCTTACACCTTTATTGGATACCAAGCCATTGCTGGAGTTTAGGTTTTAGGGCGGCTAAATCGAGCGGCTTACTTAAATAGTCGTTCATGCCTGCTGCTAGGCATTTTTCTTTATCGCCCTGCATGGCATTGGCTGTAAGTGCAATAATAGTAATATTTTCATTACCCTTACCTGCATCGCCTTCTCTAATGGCTTTAGTAGCTTGGTAGCCATCCATTTCAGGCATTTGGCAATCCATTAAAACTAGCTTATATGGCTTACCTTGTTTTGCATTGAGTTTTACAATTGCCTCAAGCCCATTTTCAGCAATATCAAAAGTCACACCTGCTTGCTTTAATAGCGCCGAGGCAACTACTTGGTTTATTTTATTGTCTTCAACGAGCAGTAGTTGTGGTTCTGATGAATCGAGTACTGGTGCTTTAGTTAGTTTATTTTGTAGTTGTGCTTGTTGCTGCTGTTGTTCAATGTATTTATCGTTAGTGAGTGAGTCAAACAAATCAGAAGGTGTGAGTGGTTTGAAAATCATACAGTCGACTTCCATACCTACTTTAGACTCCTCAGGTGAATAACTCATTGGCGCCATAAGAACTAACTTGCAACTATGCATATTTATAAAGTTTTTAAGCCCAGTTATATGCGTTTGCGGCGCTTTTTCAAAAAAGTAGTAATCAACTAAAATAGCTTCAGGGTGGGTGGTTACATTATTTAAATAATCATCAACCTCAAGATAGTCATGTATGCAATTAACCTTTGCACCCCATACCGTGAGTTGTTTGCTGGCTGTATTTGCATTTAACGAGCACTCATCAATAATTAAAATATGTTTGTTTTTAATTAAATGACTCGGTAAATCTTGTTCTTTACTTAAGCGAGGCTGTATTTGTATTGTGAAAGAAAATGTACTTCCTTCACCTTGCATGCTGTTTACACTTACTTCACCGTTCATCAGCTCACACAGTTGTTTTACTATGGCAAGGCCAAGCCCTGTGCCCCCAAACTGGCGTGTAGTTGAGGTATCTGCTTGTGTAAACGAATCAAATAACGACGCTTGTTTTTTAGGGTCAATACCAATGCCAGTATCAATAATCGAACATTGTAGGAACGAGCCATCCGTTGTTTCATCCACTTTGGCGGTAATAACTACTTCACCATCAATAGTAAATTTAACGGCGTTGCCAATTAAGTTATTCAAAATTTGGCGTAAGCGGTTCGGATCACTAATTATTTCGCTAACTGTAATTTGAGTGGCATCTAAAATAAGTTTTGTATTGTTTTGCTCTACTTTTAAAGCAAACGATTCAACCACTTCTCCTAATAACCGAGGTAGGTTAAATTGCACGTTTTCAATATCGAGCTTACCTGCTTCAATTTTAGAAAAGTCTAATATGTCGTTAATTATATTAAGTAAAGATTGAGCTGATGACTGAGCAAGTTCGATATGATGCTTTTGCTGCAGGTCTAGTTGCGTTTGCTTAATTATATTAAGCATGCCTAAAACACCATTCATTGGGGTGCGAATTTCGTGGCTCATACTCGCTAAAAATTCACTTTTAGCTTCAACAGCTTGTTCTGCAGTTTCTTTGGCGGCAACCAGCTTTTGTTCAGTTTCAATTCGTTGCTGGCTCGAGTGCAAGCTGCCTATTAACGCTGCAACGGCAATTAAAAAGCTTTCTTCGTTTTTAGACCAGTGGCGCTTGGATTGACATTGCTCGGCGCAAACAACGCCTATAGCACCACTTCCCGCAGGAATAATTATGCACAGCATTGATTTAATCTCGAGTGGCATTAAATACTGCTCTTTAATTGGTGCGAGTATTGGGTGTTCTAGTGCATCGGGTGCATTAAATACTGCTTGATGATCTATTGCATTAAAAAAGCAGGGGTTGTTTTTTCTTAGCCAAATAGAGTCAATTTTGTCACTAGACGAATGTTTGCTATGTATGGCAAAGGGGCTTAGTTGAGACTTGTCTTCATTAAAAAACCAAATACTGGCACGTTTAATATCGAATGCTTGGCAGATTGCTTCAGTGATAATATCTTTCGATTGGCTAAGTTGCCCATTTAATATTAATTTATTAACGGTAAGAGAAGCTAAAATTTCGTTATGTAATGCGGTTTTATTATTTTCTAATTCAATTTTTTTACGGGTATCAATATTCTGTAGTGAGCCAAAAATACGTGTGCATCGTCCATTCTTTCGTTCTGCTTCACCATGTACGAGTACCCAAACAGATTCACCTTCTGCATCCATTACTTCTAATTCAACTTCGTAGCTTTCACCATATTTTATGGCTCGTTCAATTAAAGGTTTAATTGTTTCTCGGCTAGTGCCTTTTTTAAAGTAGTTTAAATCTTTAGGCCATTCTGGTTGGTTATTTAATGGGTATTTAAATAGTTTTTTGGTCATATCAGACCAATACACTTGTTTAGTTTCTAAGTTAAATGACCATGCGCCTATTTGAGCTAGATCACTCATTGCTTCAAGCATTTTTTCGTTTTGTTGCTGACGATTAAGCATTTTCAAAAAGAATAAAAAGGCCCAAATTAATAATCCGCAAATAATAATAATCGATAACCGAAGTGGCCATATTGATGAAATAGGAGGGCTCCAACCGATTTTTGGCGCTACATATAACTGCCAGCTGCCGCCTTGAAAATTTAGAGTGAACTCAAGAGGATCTTGCTGAATAATATTTTGATTGCCGAAAAAAAACTCGCCTTTTTTACCTAAACCATTACGTCCTTGAATGGCAACGTTGTACTGTTTTTCTAATTCGTAAACGCCAGAATTGATATAAACCTTGTCAATATCGAGTACAACCGACAACAACCCCCAAAACTCATTATTGGGAGGGGTATACACCGGAACCCTGGCGATTAATGCTTCCCCCCCCTGAACTAATGTTAGCGGTCCTGCCATAATAATTGTGTTGGTATCGCGGGCTCTAAGTGCATCAGTGCGCTGATTTTTATTATCTAAAAAATTAAGGCCAATTGCTTTTTCGTTCCCTTTTAAAGGATAGGTCATTTGAATGACCATATTGGGAGCGCCACCAATATTACGAAGTTCATTTGATGTATCAAAAAGAGGGGCTGCGATTTGTTCAAAGCGTTCTTGTTCTAAACTCGGTTCTGCGGCAACGGCAACACCTAAACCCCGTACTAGTTGAATATTAGAAACTAAGGTTGATTCGAGTTGAGCTCTATAAGTACTTACTTCTGAAAGAATTTGTAGGCGGTGAGCATCTTTTACACGATTATAGTTAATACGATCAAGAACAACACCAACTAGTACAGTTAGCGTAAGCGATAACCAAAAGGTCAGCTTAAAGTTATAAACATTCGTTTTTTTGTTATTACTAGACGGTGGCATTAGCTACATCGTGGCGTTAATTTAGGCAAATTAACTATAGCTAATTTATGACATAAATGAAAACGGCGCATTAACAAATGCGCCG
>NZ_WTKW01000212.1:0-7501 GCF_011378745.1 Pseudoalteromonas sp. Z1A6 | reverse complement strand
AATTAAAGCGCTTTGGTAATTTTAGTTTAATTAGAATTTTAAACGGCACCCACTTTTTAAACTTTAAGTGGGTGCTTTAGTACTCTGAACAGATTAGTTTTTGCGGTTACTCAAAAGCTCTTTAAGCTCAGCAATTTGTGATTGCAGCTCGTTTACTTGCCCTTGCGTTGCAGGTAATGAGCTATCATCTGCGAGCTCTTCTCGTGCTTTGCGGTGCTCCTCACTCATAACTTCTAAAATGGCACCTACCATCATGTTTAAAAATACAAATGCGGTTAAAAATATAAACGTAAGGTAATAAATCCAGCTTAGTTCGTACACCGCCATTGTTTCGTACATTATGTCGGTCCAATCTTCAAACGTCGCCACCCTAAATAGGGTGAGCATAGAGATTGATACGTCTTGCCAAAGTACGGGGTTTATTTCCGCAAACATCATGCTGCCCATTGCAGCGTATATATAAAAAATAACAAACATTAATAGGGCTATATAACCCATTTGTGGAATGGCTTTAAGCAATGAGTTAACTAATAAGCGCAGCTCTGGGATCATCGATACCAATCGCAGTACTCTAAATATGCGAAGTAGACGAGCAATTAACATAGTAGAGCCAGCAGCAGGATATAAACTGCCCAATACTATGATGGTGTCGAATATGTTCCACCCCTTCGAAAAGAAGTGTTTTATGCCTTTGCTTGCAACATAGCGGATTATTAGTTCAATTAAAAAGAATGCGGTAATGCCAACGTCCATCCAATTTAGAGCAAGCTCTACGGTAGGATGTAGTGAGTAAGTGTGTGCACCTACTGTAAGAGCAGAAACAATAATTACAGCTATAACAAATGATTGAAATATCTTGCTTTTGTCTATACGCTGAAACAACTTTTGTAACTGCGACATCATAGAAATAGATCCTTTGGGATTAAGATTTTATGGCGCTAATATACAATAATATTGTAATAATTTAACGCTTTTTCGATATAGAAAGTGTAAGGAAATTTAATGTTTATCAATAAACTAAAAAGTAGCGCATTACTTATTGTTGGATTATGTGTTTTAGCTGGTTGTAGCTCTGACGCGCGTTTTCATGAAGTTCAATCGGCGCGCCTTGATGAATGTAACTATAAAGCCGACAAAGAATATTACGAATGCCTAGATAAACAAGACTCTAACTACGAAGAGTTTAAAAAACAGCAACAAGCAGAAACTAAATAAGTAACCTTTATATTTATGACTAAAACTCAAAAGCAGCGCGATAAGCACATTCGACTAGCACTTACTAATGCATGCGAGGCAATAAAAGAAAGCGTAATTGGTTTTGATTATCTAACGCATACCATTGACTTAAATAACGAGGCCAATACGTTAAAAGTACAGTGCTATTTTAACGATGATATAGCCCTTGAAAGTGCAAAACCGCAACTTAACGAATTAACAAATATAATACTCAAAGAGCTTACGAGTATTAAGTTGAACGCAAAACGAGCACATATTTCATTTTCCGCCAATTAACAGAGCTTTTGTTGGTTTGATAGCACATGGACGTTATAATTAGATAAATTATTTTTAGGGTTTAAATTATGGCTGTTCCTACGCGTTCGCAAATTTCACCAGGTATCACAGTAAATATTGTATTAAAAGAAGATCAACGCAGCGGCACATTAACCGAAGGTGTTGTTGAGCGTCTTTTAACAAAATCACCTAATCACCCACACGGCATTAAAGTGCGTTTAGAAGATGGTCAAGTTGGCCGAGTAAAAGAGATTTTATAATGGCAGCGTTAACAGAACAGGCTTTTTGGGAATTAGTAACAACGCCTGATTTAGGACTCGATCCGCAAAGTGTGAGCGATAACCTAAAAACTAAACTTAATGATTTAAGCGATCAACACCTTATTGATTTTGATAAGCATTTTGGCATACATATGCGCAAGTGTTTTACATGGGATTTGTTTGGTGCCGCCTTTGTGATGGCTGGATGTAACGACGATTATGGCTTTAGCGAATTTAGATGTTGGTTAATTTCGCGCGGTAAAACAGTTTTCGAAAACGCCTTAGAAAATGCTGATTCGATAGCGCAGTGTACACCCGTTTATTACTTAAACGAGCAGCCTTATCCGTACATTGATGAGTATGACTTAATAGCCGGTTTATTATTTGAAGAACGCAGTGAAGACGAATTGCCGTTTATCCCATCTGGCAGTGATGAACCCAAAGGTAAACGTTTTAAAGACAAACCTAAGTTTTTAAAGCAAAGCTACCCTTTATTATTTGCAAAGTACTGGCAATAAAATAAATACCAATTCGTATAACTAGTTAAACAATCTAATGAGTTCAATTGACCCTTACAATTAAGCGCATTGGTATAAATCGTTTTGTTGTTTAAGTACGTATTAAATAAAGTGCTTAACAACAAAATGGTTTGTAATGAGTATCTAGGGCATGTTTACCTTTGGTGGTTGAATTTGTTCAATCCAAGAAGGATTTAATCGCGGCGCGAAATTTGTAAACTAGTGGGCTCGACAACTGCTCCTGGGTTATTCTAGTAAGAATAAGTAAAAACCGAGCAAAGCTTCCGCGTCCTACTCACGCGCTCGCTCCTGTAATACGACTTCTCTCCTTTTATAGTAAATCTCTGTTATAGTTGTTAAAAGTTATAAAAGCTAAGTGATTAGGCATTTTGCTATTATTTAACACGCTGACTCACGAGGATACACCCACGAAATGAAATATTTAACACTCGCTTTATTAACTGTCGCTTTTACAAGTGCAAATGCTTTTTCTGAGCCGAGTAATAAAACACGATTTATACCGTTTTTAAAGTCAAAACTGGGGGCATACGAAGTTGTGTCGACCAATTCAGGGTTATGCGTTAATAGCGATTTGAGTTTGACAGACGAAAGTGATTTAAGTGCAGGTTTTAAACTTGGAGAACAAATTGTATTTGGATCGCTCCACAATGGTACTCGCACTATTAAAAAACCAAACTTTTGTTTTATAACCAGTACGCTTAAATATAAAAGTGATGGCCTTGAAAACGGTTTAAGAATGAGCCGTTGTGAAAACCCTGCAAACGAAAAAACAATCAGTCAAAGTATCAAATTCTTAGCTGATAACACACTAAAATACACATTAAGCGAACCTAGTGTAGAGTGCACATTTAAAAAAGCAGACGAGAGCAAATAAAGCATCTAGTAAGTAGTAAATCATTCGCAGTATATTTTAGGGATATCGCGCCAACGCGTAGTGTACTGCGGCGATAAAAAATCACGGTTCATGTGCCATCGGTCATTTAATTTACTGCTTGCAAGGCTGAGCATCCCTTTTCCGTATCGATTGTTAATTGTGTCTAGGCATTGCATAAGCTTTGGATTATCAGGGCTCTTATTAAATAAGTCATTTTGCTGAAACTGTTCTGATATTAGCTCTACCGCGCCCACACCACACTTATAAAACCGAACTCCCGGTTGGTAAATATTATTAAATACCTCAGATACAGCATTAGCCATCACGCAGGTGTCGTTAGTGGGTGAGGGGAACTTATATACAAACGACTTTTTATAATATCTGTTTTCGTGCGCGCCACTGGCTGCAAAAATATAAAGCTGGTAGGTGAGCGAACGTTGCGCTCTTAGTTTATTAGCCACTGTGGTTACATGGTTAATTAGCGCCGTTTTAAGGGCTGTTGGCTCGCATATGCGCTCTCCAAAACTACGGGTCGAATAAATCTCTCGCTTGTCTTGTCGTACATCATCCCAGTTTAAACATGTTATCCCGTTAAGTTCGCTTACTGTACGTTCAACAACCACACTAAATGCACGGCGCATTGCTTTAGGGTTTTGCTGAGCAAGGTCCCAAGCGGTGTGTATATTCATTATTTTAAGCTTTTTAGCTAGTCGCCGGCCTATTCCCCACACATCTTCGCAGCTCATTCTTTGTAAAATAGCTTGGCGAGTTTGCTCGCTATTTATTACTGCAACACCATTAAAGCCACTGAGCTTTTTAGCGGCATGGTTAGCGGCTTTTGCTAAAGTAGGGGTCGGGCCAAAACCAACACCTACAGGAAGCTTTGTTTCGCGCCATACTGTGCGCCTTATTGTATGGCCGTATTCATGCCAGTCTTTAATTAATGATGTGTAGCCATTAAAGTGCAAAAACGATTCATCAATACTGTATATGTGCTGTGTATCGCAAAAGCGGCCAATAATATTCATCATTTTGTCGCTTAAATCAGCGTAAAGCTCATAATTGCTAGATCGAATAACTACGTTATTTTGCTCAAGTAAATGCTTAACTTTAAAGTACGGGCCAAATTTAGGAATATTTAAGCGCCGAGCAATAGGACAAATAGCGCATACACAGCCATCGTTATTGGTAAGTACAACCACGGGTTTGGAGCGAATAGCAGGGTCGAATACTTTTTCGGCACTGGCATAAAATGACACAGCATCAACTAAGGCATACATTTTAGTAACTCTGGGCTTTGCCTGTGCATTCTTATTGATAGCGTTACTACGCCTTCTAGCTGAAATTCGTCTGAAGAGGTTAGTTGTACAGGCTTATGTAAAGAAGAAGCCGAAAGCAGCCTCGCATTGGTTTTATCAAGTAGTTTGCATACAAAAAGACCATTTAAGTTAGCAACAATAACGTCACCATTTTCTGCAGGCTCTGCACGGTCGATAACTAATAAGTCCCCTTCAAAAATTCCGACTTCTTGCATAGAGCACCCCGATGCAATACCAATAAACGTAGCATCTGGATGCTTTATTAAAAGCTCATCAAGGGTTACACCTAGCTCGGTGTACTGCGCTGCGGGGGATTCAAAACCACACACGCCTGCTTCTATATAAATGGGAATGACAAACATAACACAACCTAAAACGCATATACTGTATAAGTGTACAGTATATGCGTTTTGTGTAAGTTATGCCAAGAAATGTATGGCTGATCAATCCATGTTTTTGATCATTTGTTGTGCGGTATCTAAAAAGTCTTTGATTTGTTGAGGGTTTAAGTTTTTACACATTTGATTATTTATTTTTTTCTCTGAGGCTAATAACTTATCAAAAAGAACTTTACCTTGCTCTGTGAGCGACAAAATAAAGCAGCGTTTATCGTGCTCACTCGCCTGTTTATTAATTAAATTTAAGCCAATAAGATCTTTAATTAAACGTGCTATTTGCGCTTTGTCGCGCTGTGTTTTAGTAACTATATCGTTAGCCGTACAGTTATTTACGTTCGCGATAATATGTATGCAGCGTACGTGCATAGCATTAATACCCAGTTCGCCTGCGTTAATTGCTTCACGAATTGTGACACGGTAATTTTGCATTAGTTCAAACAGCGTATTTGATAAAGGTGTATTCATAGAATTCTCAATATGGTTGACAAAGTCAATTAAATTGTTATAGTTGATTTTATCAACCAATGGGGCGTTGTGCAATGACTGCTTTTATAGCAGTTAATTATTTAAACCTAAGTTTTGTAAACGAGGTGATTTAAAATGGGTAAACAAGTTCGCAAAGCAACAGTATTAAGCACTGAGCAAATTACACCGCACTTACAGCGCATTGTTGTAGGCTCAGACGATTTTGCAGATATAACCTCCGCGCACATTGGTAATTATGTAAAAGTACTGTTCCCAAAAAATGGTGAAGTAGATTTTAACTTAAAAACAGCGTGTATGCGATCATACACAATAAGGCATGTGGATGCGCAAACCGGCGCACTAACGCTTGATTTTGTTATAAATATGCACCAAGGCCCCGCGACTAACTGGGCTAAAATTGCAAAAGTAGGCGACGCGCTAGGTATAGCTGGACCAGGCCCTAAAAAATTAGATAATTACGCGCACCCTCATTATATATTATTGGGCGATTTAACCTCAGTAAATGCTATAAAAGGCTATGTGCAGCAGTTACCTGAAGCTGCAAAAATTGATGCATTTGTACATGCCCCTACTGAGCAAGACATTATCGATTTAGAAACAAATCGCGATATAAACTGGTTAATTACCAATAATGCCGATACAGCAATGCTAAGTGCACTTAAAAATTTGCACATTACAGAGCAGCCACCTATTGTGTTTATGGCACTGGAGGCAGGCCTTGTACGTACAGTAAAAACACTGCTAACTGAGCAACTTAATATACCGCGCGGTAATATTGTATCCTCTGGTTATTGGAAAAAAGGCGTAGACTCAGAAGGCTATAAAAAGCAGCGCCAACGTGATGCACAGCTTGCCTGAATACCTTAGAGCAAAATAACATATACCTATTTTGCTCTAATACCTCTGCGTAACTTGAATTGACCTAATAGCAGACCCATTTAAGTGTTTTATGCTAATGATGTAATCCATTATTAGTATGCATTTTTAGGAGCTGCTATTTTGTTAACTTCCATTCCTTTTTCGTTACTCGAACTTGCCCCCATGATCAAAGGGGACAGTGTTGCCAACACTCTTCATAAAAGTACTAAATACGCACAGCGAGCAGACGAGCTTGGCTTTAATCGCTTTTGGCTTGCTGAGCATCATAATATGCCAGGTATAATTTGCGCTGCCACTTCTATTTTGGTTGGTCACATTGCAGGTAATACCAAAAAGATACGCGTTGGATCGGGCGGTATTATGCTGCCAAACCACTCCCCATTAGTTGTTGCTGAACAATTTGGTACGTTAGAGAGCTTATATCCTGGGCGAATAGATTTAGGATTAGGGCGTGCCCCCGGCAGCGACCAAGTAACTAGTCGTGCATTAAATAGCGATATGAGCCGTGCTGAAAACTTCCCGGGTGAAGTAACTGAGCTGCAAACGTTATTAGGTCCATACAACGGTACGCACCCAATACGCGCTATACCGGGTGAGAACACAAACGTTCCTATTTGGTTATTAGGCTCGAGTTTATTTAGCGCGCAACTAGCGGCGCAAAAAGGGTTACCGTATGTATTTGCAGGACATTTTGCACCGCGCTTTGTGCACGATGCAATAGCGTTGTATAAGCGCGAATTTAAAGCATCAAGCGACCTTGATAAGCCATACGTAATGCTTGCACTGCCTTTAGTGGCAGCAGACACCGACGATGAAGCGCAATACTTGTCGACTACTTCTAAGCAACGTGTGCTCGAACTGATACGCGGTAACGAGCTGTGGCTAAAACCACCTGTTGAAAGCATGGACGGGTTATGGAGCGAACAAGAACGCGCTCATGTAGAGAACTTTTTAAGTCTAAGCGTAGTAGGCGGACATGTAAGTATTAAACACAAGTTAGAGATGATAGCGAAACAGCTAGAAGTTGATGAGTTTATATTTACCAATGATGTATTCGATAGTGAAAAACGCCACCGTGCACTCGAAATTTTAATGGAAATAAAGCACTAAAATATAGTTAGTTAAGCAAGCGTACACTCTGGGCTTGTTAACATACAGACATCATCAAAAGTTAAACTTTTTTAACTCATTTTATTAACTTTAAGTGATGTCTGTATTTGTTATTTAAATATTC
>NZ_WTKW01000211.1:0-7527 GCF_011378745.1 Pseudoalteromonas sp. Z1A6 | reverse complement strand
TATTTTAAAGTCTTATTTTAAAGTCTTATTTTAAAGTTTAAGAGTTTAAGACCTTAGTTTGAAACTAATCTAAAAAGGCTGAATTACATAACGTAATTCAGCCTTTTTAATATCTTGATTTAGCAAGTTAAAAATCTATTCAACTTTACAAAATCAACATACTCTTATTTTATGTAAAGCCACTTTAGTAGCTTAATAAGAAGTTTGCTTTGTTTTAGCAGCATAACAATACGAGGATTAAACGAGCCCGATACTAACGTGTTTTTAGCATGGCTAAACGTTAAAAACCCTTCTATGCCATGATAATGCCCCATTCCTGAATGCCCTACACCACCGAAAGGGGCATCGTCAGCAGTTACTTGCACTAACGTATCGTTTATCGCCACAGTGCCACTGATTGTTTGCTTCATAATATATTCTTGAGCGTGCTTATCTTGCCCTAAAATATAAAGCGCTAACGGGTGGTGATGGGCTTTAATATAGTCAATTGCGCTGTCGAGCTTGTCATAACTCATTATTGGTAGTATTGGGCCAAATAGCTCATCTTGCATAAGCTGCATTTCGTCAGTAACTTGAGTCACTAAGTGCAGCCCCATACGATGTTTTTGCTCATCTTGCTGGTTTTGCTCAAGTGGCTTAATAATGTTTGCGCCAAGCTCTTGGGCTTGCTCTAAGTAGGTTGCTAAACGTTTATAGTGTGCATCGCTAATAATAGAAGTTAAGTTTTTACCTTCAACACCGTCTTTAAAATGCTTTTTATAAAGCTCGCATAATTGCTGAACCAGCTGATGCTCAAGCGCTTTGGGTACAAATACGTAATCGGGTGCTACACATATTTGCCCTGCGTTGGCCATTTTTCCAAACAGTAAAGCTTGTGCCGCTTTTTTAATATCGGCATTTTGCGTAATAATAACTGGCGATTTACCACCGAGCTCAAGCGTTACCGGCGTTAAATTACGACTCGCTGACGCCATTACTAATTTACCAACGGCCGATGACCCCGTAAATAATAAATGAGCAAATGGCAGTGATGAAAACTGCGCGGCTACGTCGCTACCGCCTTGTATTATTTTGCAATGCGCTTGCATGTCGTCTTTAAATATTTTTTCGATAACGGCGTTTGTGTGAGGTGTAAACTCGCTTAATTTGAGCATAACTCTATTACCAGCAGCTATGGCGGTAAGCACAGGTACTAACGCTAACTGAATAGGGTAATTCCACGGTGCAATAATACCAACCACACCTTTAGGTTGGTAATTAACACTTACTTTTGAAGGCCACAAGCTTAAACCCACAGAGCGATTACTTGGCTTTGCCCATTTTGGTAGCTTTTTGATAATGTGCGCGAGTGTTTGAACCGTAGGCAATATATCGCCAAGTAGAGTATCGAAAGCGGTTCTGTAACCAAAGTCTTTTGAAGCAGCATCCACTAGCTCTTGCTCAAGTTCAACAATACGTACACGGAGTTTTTTTAATAAAACGAGACGTTTATCAATTGGCAAATAAGGTGTTTCGAGAAAGCTTTTTTGCAATTCATCAAATTGGGGAATTAAAGGCATTGCCTGTGATGTGTCGGTGCTCAAAATAGATTACTCGATTTTTAAAGTTACCGCAGACTATAACCTTGTTCTGTTTTTCGAGCAATAACACTAATTATCTAAAAAAGAGCTTCTTGAGCAATATAAATAAGTATAAAGAGTAGCTTTGTTTAAAACTGTAAATATAAACAAAGCTACTGGTTGGAACTAATTTAGTATAGCTTTAAAAGCCAAATACTTGCGCTGCGATAGTCATTGTCACTAGCGTAATTAATACAATGGCGACAATATTTAGCACAAAGCCGGCTCTTATCATGTCGCGCATTTGAATTTGCCCTGAGCCAAACACAATAGCGTTTGGTGGTGTCGCTACCGGCATCATAAACGCACAACTACACGCTATAGCTGCAGGAATAACCCAAACCAAAGGCGAACCTGTTATAGACTCTGCAACGGGTCCTAACAAAGGAAGAAAGCCAGCTGCAGTCGCTGTATTACTCGTGATCTCAGTTAAAAATGTAATTAATGCCACTACAACAAGTACACTCATAACAAGTGGAATGGCACTAGCGCCTTCAATTAGGTGAGCAATAAATTCAGCAAGCCCTGATGACTTAATTTGAGATGCAAGTGTAAGCCCGCCACCAAATAATAATAAAACGCCCCACGGCACTTTAGCTGCGCTTTCCCAATCAAGAATACGTTCGTCACTGCCTTTGTTTGCAGGCAAAACAAATAGTAATAATGCGGCGGCAATCGCAATACCCGTATCAGAAATTTTAAGCCCTGTTATGTCGCCAAGTATAGGTCTAAATATCCAACACAGTGCTGCTAAAACAAACACAAATAACACGCCTTTTTCGGCGCGTTGCATTATACCTAGGTTTTTTAGCTGCGTTGAAAACACCGCTTTTGTATCAATTTTTTGATCGTTTTTAACATTAGCATCTACTTTATACGCAAATTTGGTAAGCCAAACCCAACTAATAATAAGCATACTTAAAGACAGTGGTACGCCTACAATCATCCACTGAGCAAAGCCTATTTCAATTTGGTAACTGTCAGATAGGTATGCAGCCATTAATGCATTAGGCGGTGTACCAATTAAAGTAGCAATACCACCAATGCTTGCACCATAAGCAATTGATAGTAGCAATGCTTTGCCAAACCCTTCATTACTTGGGTCTGATTGCTTAACCAAATTGGTAATTGAAAGTGCAATAGGTAGCATCATTACGGCTGTTGCGGTATTAGACATCCACATCGACAAAAATGCAGTTACAAGCATCATTGCTAAAATTTGCAAACTTGGCTTTTTACCCGCATATAACATGGTGCTAAGCGCTATACGTTTATGTAACCCCCATCGCTCCATAGCGATAGAGATTAAAAATCCGCCTAAAAATAAAAATATTAGCGGGTGCGCATACGGTGCAGCCACACTTTTTATGGCTTCTATACCAGCAAGTGGTGATATTACCAAAGGGAGCAAAGCTGTTGCTGGAATTGGCACTACTTCACTTACCCACCACGATGCCATCCAAAATGCTAAGCCTGCTGTTTTAAATGCAGCAACCGACATACCCTCAGGTGGGTTTACTAGACAGGTAAGCAACATAACGCTTGGGCCCAGTAATAGCCAAAACCATTGCATACTCTGTTTTTTAGGAGAATTGTTTTTTAAAATTTGTTGAGTCATTACTTTTCCTAAAATTTATATTTAAGGCCAAGAGCAACACTGCTGTCGTCTTGTTCTTCTAAATTAAGATCGGTATATAAAAGATAAGCTGTAGTTTGCTTATCAAATACATAATCAAGGCCTGTGCTCCATTGCGTTGCCTCAGATGCTTGACGAAGAGTTGAGTCATCTTTAGCAAATTGAATTTTTGGCACCCACTTATCAAGTGTATAACTGGCACTTAATACGTAACCATTGCCCGACTTACTGCCATCTACTGATTCTGAATGCTGGTACAGCGCACCTAACTGTAATTGTTCGAACTTATAAACACCAACAAGGCGGCTTGCTTTTACATTGTTAAGTGAATCTACATGACTGAACGACACATAATATGAAGTACTTTTTAAATTACGGTCGCCATAAATAAGCGTAGCAGCAAAGCCTGCTTTATCGTCTTTATTGTCATCTTTTGGCGCATAAGTAAATGAAAACTGCGTATTATGCCAATAGTTTGAGGTGTAAGTTATAGTATCACCGAGGCGATCTTGGCCTGCTATAACCTGTGCCATATCGGCTTGAGTTTCGTTAAAGTTATCGAGTTTACCTTCAGAATATTTAAAACGAGTGTCGTTACGACCTACAACAACTTCACCAAACGCGCCTTTTAAACCTAAGTAAGTATTACGTGCTGTGAAAGGTTCTTGCGTATCATCTTCTTCAAAACCTTTAACTTGTACCTCATATTTAAAAACAGCACTTAAATATTCGTTAAGTTTATGATCGCCCTTAATACCAATACGCGAGTATGGCGCTTCAATTTGAGTACCCTCTTCGGCATAACGCATTATGCCCGTATCAGTACTGGCAATTTGTACTTCAGCTTTACCGTATACAGCGTACTCTGCAGCAAAAGATGTGTGTGAAAATGTAGCTAAGCAACCATAGGATAGAAATAAAATACAGGTGTGTGTAGTTTTTGTCATCGTGTGCCCTAATTATTAGAATCTACTTGTTGTAGCGCTAATAAGGCAACTTTACTGCCAAGTGTATAAAAGCAATATATTTCAATAACTTACTAAAACAAATTGTTTGATTTAAATAAAAACGTGTGAATTACCACACATAAGAAAGTGGGTCTTGTCACCAAACCCACACATTTAGTCAGTAAACATATCTCTATTAAGATTGTATTTACTCATTTTATCGTAAAGTGTTTTACGAGCAATTTGCAGTGTTTCCATAGTGTTTTTAATACTGCCGTGGTTTTGCTCAAGCGCGTACTCAATAAGTGACTGCTCATAAAAAGAGACTTTTTCAGATAAGCTTAAATCGGGAGATAAGCCACCTAATTGTTGTGTTTTAACTTCAGCAAAGGCAAGTTCGGCACCAAGTAATACAGCTCGCTCTGCTTGATTTCTTAGCTCTCTCACATTGCCCGGCCAGTCATAGGCAACTAACCGCTGTTGTATTTCGTAATTTACTGCCGCCGGCGGCTTATGATAGCGAGTTGCAGCAATAGAGCTAAAGTGTTTAAACAAAAGTAATATGTCAGCTTTTCGCTCTCGTAATGGCGGAATATTAACGTTAACCAAACTAAGTCTGTAGTATAAATCAGCTCTAAAATCACCCTTTTCAACTAACGCAAGTAAGTCTACTTTTGTAGCTGCAACAATTCTGATGTTTAAATCAATTGCTTTGTTATCGCCTACAGGTGTTACTTTTCGCTCTTCTAATACGCGTAATAACTTAACTTGCAGTGCCATTGGAGTGCTTTCTATTTCATCTAAAAAGACCGTACCACCTTGTGCATATTCAAACTTACCTTTTCGACTTTGAGTAGCCCCTGTATATGCACCACTTGCTGCACCAAACAATTCGCTTTCTATTAACTGCTCTGGTACTGCGCCACAATTAATAGCAACAAAATTACAGCTAGAGCGATTACTCTGATCGTGTAGATACCGCGCTACAAGTTCTTTACCTGTGCCAGTTTCACCTTCAATCATTACATCGGTTGGGGTATCTATAATTGTGTTTAATAAGTGCATCATGTGTTGCATTTTAGGTGTGTCACCTAGTATGCGTACACCTGGGGCTGAGGTTTTCTGTACAGCCACTTTTAATGCGCGGTTCTCCATAACAAGGCTTCGTTTGTCGCACGCTCGTGCTATGCAATCAAGAAGATGTTCGTTAACTGGTTTTTCAAATAAATCATACGCACCTAATTGCATCGCTTTAACTGCTATCGATACATCAGCGTAACCAGTTAAAAATATTACAGGGAGCTCACTATCAAAAGCCGTTATTTGCTCTAAAAGCGTTAGGCCATCCATGTTCGGCATATTTATATCGCTCAGCACAACTCCAGCAAAGCGCCTATTGAGTTTGCTAAGAGCGGTACTTGCGTCATTAAAGCACTCAACGGTGTATCCTTCGAGAGTGAGCAATTGCTTTAAAGAGTCTCTGATCATTGCTTCATCATCAATGACTATTATGTGATTACATGGGGAGCTATCAATCATCTTTATTTTCCTGCCTGTTAGAGAGGCTAATTATAAATTCAGCCCCGCCTTCAACTCGATTGTGCGCGCTCAAACAACCATTAAACGAATCTATTATTTGTTTTGATATAGATAAACCAAGGCCTAAACCTTTACTTGATTTAGTACTATAAAAAGGTTCAAACAAATTACCAAATGCATGTTGCTCAATACCAGAGCCAGTATCTAAAATCGACAGTTTTACTCGCTCTTCAAAACACTCCAGCTGAAAACTTAAGTTACGAATAATTGCGCCATTCATAGCTTGGCTAGCATTAGTAATTAAATTAACGAGTACTTGTTCAAATTTAAGCGAATCGACCCACACAACGACTGTTTCATCAAACTGAGGTGGCTCTACTTGTACGTTATCTTGCTTTAACTGCGCGCTAGAAATCATTAATGCGTTATTAACAAGCCCTGCAAGAGGGTAAGGTCTGAGCTGCATTTTTGAAGGTTTACTAAAATGCTTTAACTGACCCACAATTTGGTGCACTCGATTAACTAATCCCTCAATCACTACTAAGCTTTCACCAAGTGCTGAAGTATTTCCTTTAGCTAATAAACGCTTTGCCGAAGCTAAATAAGTATTAATAGCACTGAGCGGCTGGTTTATTTCGTGGTTGATTCCTGCACTTAGCTGTCCTATTGTCGCAAGCTTTGCAGATTGAACTAAAGCCGTTTGTACTTTTTCCAAAGCTTGAGTGCGCTCAAGGACTTCAAGTTCAAGGCTATGTCTGGAGTACACCAGTTTTTTATAGCCCGCAAAACGAGTTAATAAAATATAACTAACAATAATAACTAAACTACAGATAATAAATACCCAAAATAAGCGAGGCAGTTGAGCTGAATTAACTCTTGTTATATCAACGAGTACGTTCATTGTGGCATTAAAATATCGTAAAGGTCTTTGCGACATTACGTAAAGTTTTTTATCTATTTTTAAATGTTTAATACCTTCATTAGAAAATTGAAACTGCTTAATATACAAAGGCTGATGATCTAAATAAGCCCGACGAGATTTAATATCTCTGCGCATAGTTATATCAAGTTCAGTGAAGCTGTTTAATCGCCACGTTTGCATATCTGACATTGCAATTACCTCATCTGCAAGCTGCAAAAAAAAGTGACTACCCTTTGAAGTATTTAGAAGCTCTCTGTCATCCTCAAATTTACTTACATTCACTTTTAACACAACAACACCAATGGCTTTATTGTCGCGATATACTGCTTGTGAAAAGTAAATACCACGCTCTTTAGAGCGCATGCCTAATGCAAAGTACGCTACTTTTTCGCCTGCAAATGCACGTTTGAAATAAGGTCTAAACGCAAAGTTGCTACCTAAAAAAGTATAATCTGCTTGCCAATTACTACTGGCAATAACTTCGCCTTGAGTATTTAGAACAAAAATATCTGAGGCACCACTGGCTTGTTGAATATCAGCAAGGTAGTTATTAATAGCGTTATAGTGCTGTGGCTGCGCATCTACAAAGTCTATCATTAACGAGTTATAGGTAAGTAACTGGGGAATAGCAGAAAAACGAGCAAGCTCAGTATCAATATAGTTATTTAATTGCGTAACTTGGCGCTCAGCCTGGTAGGTTGCTTGCTCAACATCATGAGAACGACCAAGCCAAAACGTAACAACTAATATAAGTACGAGTAACACACAAACAGTAATGATTTTTTTAGAAAAAGAAAACATGAAGAACTCGCAAAAAATAGCCAAGAAAATTTTAGGGCGCTAGTGTAACGGCTAATCTCTAGC
>NZ_WTKW01000210.1:0-7538 GCF_011378745.1 Pseudoalteromonas sp. Z1A6 | reverse complement strand
CCCCTAGATTGAACAAATTTTAATCCTGAAAGGTCAACAGGCCCTAGGGCTTGTTTACCTTGCGAGCAAATAAACCTTAAAAACAAAAAAAATCGGCCCTAAAGCCGATTTTGTATAAATTACAATCTTTGTTTAATTACTAAGCGCTAACCCGCCACTTAGGTTATAAACCGTTTTGTATCCTAGTTGCATTAAATTAGTTGCAGCAATTTTTGAGCGGTTACCACTACGGCATAATAAAATGTACTTGTTATTTTTGTTTAATTGCCCTTCAAATACCGCATTTGCCATTCTGCTAAGTGGTATATTTAATGTTTTTTCATCTAGCGTATTAAATAACTGAGCAACATTATTTGCTCCATGCTCATACGGCTCCCGAGTATCTATTAAATATGTATCGCTGGTGTTTAACATTACTTTAGCGTCATCAAAATTTAATTGCTGTGTATCAACCTCAGGTAACGCATTTACATAACCACACAATTGCGTGTTATCTACTTGTTTTGAAGCGTCGTACTGCTGTTTTTGTATTGCAAATTCATCAACTGAAATACTGCCGCTCACTAACGCATCAAGTAATGGTGTTTGGTTTTGCTGTACAGCCCAGTTCATGGCAAAACATTGTTGGTAATCGTGCCCTGAGCAAATAATGCTGGTGCTATTAAGTTGCTCGCTCATTGCTAAAATAGAGCGTGCCATTGCTTTTGCATCCCCACCTATAAGCGATGTATTGCCAAGCCCTGCAGGCAGTATTAAATCACCACAAAAACAGTAACGCGTTTCGCCATTACTGTTTTTTAATAAATAACTTACACTGTCTTTGCTGTGCCCAGGTGTAACTACTTTTTCAAGTACGTCGTTTGCCAAGTTAATACTTGCTGTATTTAGCGGCCAACCTAGCGAATCAACCTCACCTTTTATAACTCTTGAGTCAAGAACGCTGGTTAGTAAATTAGTCGCTGACTCTCGCTCTTGATGCAGATGAGTATTAAGCACCGCCGATATAGTTAAGTTTTGTGTATTAGCTATTTTTTCAAAGCGCGGAATAAGCTCAATAATAGGATCGATAATTACAGCGTGTTTATCATCGCTCACATAAAGCCAACTACATGCACCTTGGTGCCTAAATTGAGTAAGGCCCAGTGCGCATACTTCTTGTTGTGGTGTGGTGCTGTCAGATACGATTAAACAGTTTGCCTGTAGTATTGCTTTAAGAGCGCAAATACGCACACAAGCATCATCAATATCGTGTTGTGTTGCAGCAGGTCCAAACGATAGCCTAATCGCGTTTTCGCTTTGCCACTTACTTGCACCCATTGCATCTAAAACAAAACTTGTTGATGCGCCTGTACTACAAGCCGAGCCTCCACTTACACGAATGCCCGCAGCGTCAAATAAATCAATCACTTCTTTGCTCGTTAAATCGTTAACAGCAAAGTTAAGTGTGGTAGGCACGCTATAAGCAAAATCATGATTGAATGTAATATCGCCAAAGGTGTCTTTTATCGCGCTTTGTAACTGGCTTCGATAAGAGTTAAGTATGCTAATTGGTTTAAATGTATCGTCTGATTTATCAAGCAACATACTAAATAGCTTATTTAACCCTGCAATACCGGGTAGATTTTCGGTGCCTGAGCGCATTCCACTTTCTTGACCGCCACCCGCTATAAAAGGTGTGTACGCACTGCCACTACGAATATATAAAAAACCAATACCTTTAGGTGCATAAAGCTTATGCCCCGAAAAAGGTGCGTAGTCTATTGTTGTATCACTCAGCGCGAGCGCTTGTTTACCGAGCGCCTGCACGCAATCCACCATCCACGATACATTTTTATTACGGCTACGAATTACCTGCTCAATAGCGGGTAAATCTTGATATACACCGGTTTCGTTATTAACGGCCATGGTGCAAATCATCAAAGCGTTATCGATATGTTTAGCTATAAAATCTAAATCTAAAATACCGTTACTATCAACCGGAATAGCAAGCACCTCAGCATTAACGTCAAGTACGCTATTCCAGTGTTTAAGTGTATTTGGCACCGCTTTATGCTCAGTTGCACCATATAACAATACAGGGTTTTTAATCGGGTGTTTTTTAGCATCAATTAGCGTAGAAACCACCGCAGTTTGAATGCCTTCTGTTGCGCCAGAGGTAAATAAAATATCGCCATTACTTGCGCCAATAACCGTGTGTGCTTTTTGACGTGTTTGTTCTAATAAATGCTTGGCTTGTATACCTGTAATGTGCGGACTTGAAGGATTACCAAAACATATTTGCATGGTATGAGAAACAACATCAGCAATACAAGGCAACACAGGGGTCGTTGCGTTTGCATCAAGGTAAACTTGTTTTACTGGCTCATCGTGCAATAAAAACTCAGACATTAAAAAACGCACCTTATTACTAAAAAATATATCTTATTACCAATAGTACATAAATTTACAGGTAATGAGTAATAATCAATTAGCACTAGAGGTGCGTTTACTATTCTTTTTTAGACTAAAAGTCTGTTTACTTAATTATTCACTGGCCTCTTTACTTATCTCTTCATGCGTTGACGACCAAGCTGTTATTAGCGCTTTTACTAATGAAGCCAACGGGATGGCAAAAAATACGCCCCAAAATCCCCACAAGCCACCAAAAAATAATACCGCGACAATTATAAATACCGGATTTAAATCAACCGCCTCAGAAAACAGCAGTGGCACAAGCACGTTGCCATCAAGCGCCTGAATAATTCCGTAAATAATTAAAATGGTCCAAAACTGTGTTTCTAATCCAAACTGAAACAGCGCAACTGCCGCTACCGGAATAGTGACGAGTGCCGCGCCAATAAATGGAATTAATACCGACAAGCCAACAAGCACACCAAGTAATGCGGCGTAGCGTAAATCTAAAACAGTAAATGCAATAAAAGACACACCACCAACAATTAAAATTTCAAACACTTTACCGCGAATGTAATTCATAATTTGTTGATTCATTTCGTGCCACACTTGCAAAATTAAGCGTCGTTGCTGCGGGATCAGTTTAGCAATACTCCCCGTTAGCTCCAGCTTATCTTTAAGCATAAAAAACACCAGTAACGGCACAAGTACTAAATATATAAGCCATGCAACAACATCTTTTAATGACGTAAGTGAAAACGACAATACAGTTTGACCAAACTCAATGATTTTAGCTTCTACCGTTGCAACAATAGCTTGTACTTGATCTATGTTAATTAAACTTGGGTATTGTTCAGGTAAAGCCATTAAATAAGACTTCCCTTGCTCTAACATATGCGGGGTTTCTTGCACTAAGTTACTGGTTTGCTTCCAAAGCACTGGGCCAATAACCAAAATAAGGGTGAGCATAATGCTAATAAATATCAACATTACAATAATCGTTGCAGTAAAACGTTTTAAGCCAACGCGCTCTAAATGAATAACCGGCCAATCAAGTAAATAAGCAATAACCAATGCTACAAGCACAGGAACAATTAACGAGCCAAAAAAGTAAAGTAAGGCCACAGAGGCCAATAATAAAAATAATAAGGTAGACGAATGAGGATCCGAGAACTTCCTTTCGTACCATGTTTTTACGTATTCAAACATGTAATGGCTCCACTAATAACAACCCACGTTGTTTATCAAAATTGTAACTATAAGCATTTTTTTGCAAAAAACGTTCAATATCGTTCGCACTTTCACCTTTATTAAGACTAAAGGTGATGCGATGTTTTGATGACTGTGCACTTCGTAGCGCAAGTTTAAACTGCACAAATTGCTGAGGACACTCAAACTCTTTTAAATCGCGCTCCACCATAACTACTTTATCCGTATAGTAAATGAATAATAAGTCGCATATTGTCGGTCTACGTATTTATAAAACGTGAACCGTTGTAACTTTTTCTTAAAACAACACCTGCAATAGTTTATCCTTATAGCATAACTAGCAGTAAGGATAAGTTAATGCCTGGAACGCATAATAAAGCGCAACTACCCAGTAATCCAACACTCAAAGAGATTAATTGGTTTAAAAAGCAAATTAATTGGGGCGAACTTCCTCCTTTTTATCATCTTGTTGCCTCATCAATAAGCGAATCAGAAGGAATTTTAGATCATGGATTCGACAATGCAGTTAAACAACTTATAGATAAACGCAATTGGAACTTAGATTTATTAGAAGGCCATGAAGACAGCTTTGGTGTAATACATACTAAACATAAGCCACGTATAGCGCTGCACCAAGTATTTACCGACAGAGGCTTTGAGTTATGGGCACAGCCTTATGCTAAAGATGTTATTGTTGACCAATACGTAAAAGATAATCGCTTTATGGAATTTAGAGTGTGGGATCCGCATTCAATGAAAAATCTAATCAGAATAAATCAATTACATAAGTTTATTGGCTTTTATTTTGAACGAGGCGACAAAGCAGATAAAGCCATTATTTTACATGCACATAAAGTAGTACATAAAATTATTACTTTTTTGCAGCGAGAATTGAACGTTGTAAAGCTTGATGGAGTCACAATAAAAGAACTATACCAATTGTGCGAAAAAGACAGCCGTGCAAGCAGTGACGAAATAGACATAGCCAAAATTGCAATTGGCGAACCAATTAACAAGGAATAAAATGCAGCTAAAATCAGCATTTATCACTTTATGCAGTGCCGCGCTTACGTTCAGCTTATTAGTAAGCGAACCTTTAAAAGCGCAAACTAACTTTACTCTTCCTGATTTAGGAACATCTGCATTACAAGCGCTGCCACTTGAAAAAGAAAAAGCTATTGGCGAAGTAATGATGATGCAAATACGCGGTTCATCGCCCGTTATAAACGACCCTGTATTGGATGAATACCTGACCACTATTGGCCGTAAATTGGTGGCTAATGCTAACGATGTGCGCTTTCCGTTTTCGTTTTTTTGGATAAACAACTCAGAAATAAACGCCTTCGCCTTTTACGGCGGGCATGTAGGTGTGCACACAGGGTTAATAGCACAAGCCGATAACGAGAGCCAGTTTGCCTCTGTACTTGGCCACGAAATTGCTCACGTAACACAGCGCCACTTAGCACGTAGAATTCAACAACAACAGGATAACAGCGCGCTGACCATTGCCGGTATGATTGCCGGTATACTGGCAACAGTTGTTGCACCCGACGCCGGCATTGCCATTATATCTGCCAGCCAAACGCAGTCTGCTTTTAGTCAGTTAACGCATAGCCGCTCAGCCGAGCAAGAAGCCGACCGTATAGGTATGCAAACTCTTAATAATGCGGGTTTTGATGCACGTGCATCGAGCGAATTTTTAACTAAACTTGCAGCGCAAATTCGCTATAAATACAAGCCACCTGCGTTTTTGCTTACTCACCCATTACCAGAGAGCCGCGTATCAGACGTACGCTTGCGGGCAGAGCAGTATCCTCAACGCCATATAAACGCGAGCCTTGAGTTTAGTTTAGCAAAAAGTCGCGTACTGGCACGTTATTACAACAAACCAGAAAAAGCGGAAGACCTATTTAGAAAGCTCCTTCGCGAAAACACCTACAACAATACAGCATTAAAATACGGTTTAGCTATTAGTTTGCTTGATCAAAAAAAGCTTGATGAAGCAGCGCCAATGTTAGATGAGCTTTTAAAAAACGATCCTAAAAACCTATTCTATATAGACACTCATACCGATTTACTCATCGCACAAAAAAAGGCAGATGAAGCCGTTAAATTTTTAGCGGATTTAAATCAGTATCGCCCTAATAATCAGGTAATTACACTTAACTATGCCAACTCAGCACTTGAAGCTGAGCAATATGAACTTGCCGAAAACATTTTAAAGAGTTTTTTGCTTGAAAAGCCAGATCACAACTTAGGTAAACAACTCCTTGCTGACGCGTATAAAAAACAAGATAAATTAGCCTCTTACCACGAAGCTAACGCTGATGTATTAGCGCAATATGGTGCTTACTTAAAAGCCGCTGATGAAATCCAAAAAGCGCTTAATTTCGTAGAATCAACAGAACTTGTAAAACAACAGCGTTTAAAAGCACTGCTTACTCAGTATCGACTTTTACAAAAAGAGCTAGCGAGGCTTTAAGTCTGCAAGCGCTTACCCTAAAATAGACGCAATTCACACTTTGGAATCATTTTATGTCTGTTACTATTTACCACAACCCTCGCTGCTCTAAATCGCGCGAAACGCTGGCGCTACTGCAAAGTAAAGCGGTAGAGCCAAATATTGTAGAGTATTTAAAAACGCCTCTTACTCACGAGCAAATTTCAATGCTTGTAAGTCAGCTTGGTTTTTCATCAGTACGCGAACTAATGCGCACTAAAGAAGATGCTTACAAAGAACTTAATTTGAAAGATGAAAGCAGTGAGTCAGCATTAATAGACGCCATGGTACAAAATCCAAAGCTAATTGAACGCCCTATTGTTGTTAATAACAATAAAGCAGCTATTGGTCGTCCGCCTGAAAACGTACTAAGCGTTTTATAATGAGCGAAACCATTGTGGTACTTTACCACTCAAGCCATGGCTCAGTTGAAGCAATGGCTCACGAAATAGCAGAATCAATTGAGCAACAAGGCGCAACTGCCCTGCTGCGTACTTTTGTAGCTAAAAATCCGCACGACATTGTAATAACCAAAGATGATTTAATAAATTGTGATGGTTTAGCATTTGGTACGCCAACGCGATTTGGCATGATGGCCTCTCAAGCTAAAAGCTTTTGGGAAACTACCAGCGACTTATGGTTAAAAGGTCAGCTAATAGATAAGCCAGCGTGTGTGTTTTCGTCATCAAGCAGTATGCATGGTGGTAATGAAGCAACCTTACTTAACTTATCTCTGCCACTATTACACCACGGTATGATGCTACTGGGCGTGCCGTACGATGTACCCGAACTACTTGCAACACAAACAGGTGGAACACCATACGGTGCAACACACGTTGCTGGCAGCGCTAATAGTGCACAGCTAAGCAAAGACGAAATTAAAATATGCCAAAGCGTTGGTAAACGCCTTACTCACATTGCGAGAAAACTTAAATGAATACCGCTGACAACCCAGCTAAAAAGCCGATTACAGTAAAGTTTCAGCGTGCCGCACTATTTGGCTATGTAGGTTTACTTGTTCTTATTCCACTGTGGATGTATTTTGTGCCACCTCTAAATGGTAATGCGAGTTTAGTGTCTTTATTTTTGCCTATTATTCCGTTACTACTGCCGTTAAGAGGCATAATTAAAGACAGTACATACACTTATGCGTGGGCTAACTTTGTTGTAATGCTGTATTTTATTCACGGGCTTACCATGCTGTGGGCAGCGCCAGATGAGTTAATTTGGGTATTGCTAGAGCTTGTGTTTGCCTCTTCAATGTTTATTGGCTGTACGTATTATGCAAGGCATCGCGGACAAGAGCAGGGGTTAAAAATCCGTAAGCTTAAAGAAGAACTAGCTGAAGAAAAAGCAGCAAATGAGCACGGTAAATAAGGCTTAACCATAAACGGTTATAAATACAAAAAACGCGCTTAAATTGCTTTAAGCGCGTTTT
>NZ_WTKW01000021.1:0-22315 GCF_011378745.1 Pseudoalteromonas sp. Z1A6 | reverse complement strand
GCCTAGAGGCGCTTTTTTTGTGGTTAAAAACCAAAATCAACAAGTAGCAATACAATAGACCGCAAGTACTTAAAAAAGTTCTCAACTATTTTTATTTTTTTCAAGTAATGGCATTAACATTTGCTCAAGGCCATTTAGTTTTACCTCATACATCATCGCAAGTTGACTACCTAGTTTTGAGTCAGGAAACCCTTGCTGATTAAACCAGACTAAATAAGGCTCTGGCAGTAAAAGCAATGGCCGTCCTGCATATTTTCCAAACGGCATTATGGTATTAATAGCTATTTTTAGTTGTTTTGGATCCATAAAAACTACTTATGTATTTAAAGTATGCGTAAGTGTAAGGGATTTTAGAGATATAAAATAGGCTGTGACGGGCAAGAAACAGCCTATTTTGCGAGGGAGTAGGCCCTCTGATTTAATAATTTTATGTTGATTGATATAAACCTAGTTGAACTTTAATTAGCTGGGATCTAATTAAGTTATTATTAGAACATGGGTTCTTATTTAACCAACACAGTTAGTCTACCTGTTTTTCATTGTTGTGGTGAATTGGCTTGTAAAGGAATGTAAATAGAATTGCTTTTTATTTAAAAGCTAATAACAAAGCCTTAACTAATTAAGGCCTTGTTATTTATAGACGTTATAAAAAGTAATTATTCGTTAAATAGCTCTTGTTTAACGTGCTCTGCAAAACCACTACCGGCTTCTAGGTAAAAGTTATAAGTAGAATGAACACCCATTTCTTCTAGTTCTTTTTGTTGATCAGGGTAGTTTGCAATAGCTGTTACTTGGCCTTTATAACCAGAGGCTTGTAGCTGCTCTAGAGCAAAGATATTTTGCATATGCTTTGGCATTGCAAGCATAACCATTTCTACTTGTGAGTGATTTACTCGTTGCCAAAAGTCAGGGTCGGTTGCATCAGCAATTAAGACGTTGCGGCCTCTGTTAACGTGCTTATCTACCACCTCAGGTTTTATATCTATACCTGCAACAACATTTGGGTGAGTCGCGTTGATAGTCTCATAAGCACCAGTACCAATACGTCCCATACCAAAAATGACTATTCTAGTATCGTTAAGGTTAACAGGTAGCTCTTCAGCTAAACGAGTTTTGCTTTCGAACTTTAATAACCAGTGCTCAATTTTGACGTACAACTCGTTTGAACGTTTATTTAATGGGGAGGCAATTATAAAGGTAATAGAAACAGCAATTGCCATTACAGCTAGCCATTCAGAGGTGATCATGCCTGTAGTTGCAGCCACTGCACATACAATTAAACCAAACTCACTGTAGTTAGATAAGCTAAAAGCAGTAAGTAATGATGTACGCGCGCGTAGTTTAAATATATTAGTGAACACATAATAAAGCGCTATTTTAACGGGTAATACTAAAATAAGTATAATAGCAACAATCAAGGAGTTAGTGGTTAGCTCTGCGCTCAAACCAATACTTAAGAAGAAGCCAACTAGCAATATGTCCTTTAAATTAAGCAGGGATTTTGATAGCTCGCCTGCCTTTTTGTGAGGGGCAAACATCATTCCTATTATTAATGCACCTAAATCGCCTTTTAGGCCTGCAAATTCAAATGCATGATAACCAGCAACTAGAGCAAAGAAAAAACCAAACAATGGTAATAGTTCACCATGTTTAGATCGGTTCAATACGCCATACATTACAGGTCGTAATAAAGGCAAAGCAATTATTAGTGCAATTGCCCATAAATTTGGGACTTTGCCGGTGCTAATAGCTAAAAAGATAACAGCAAAGATATCTTGCATTACCAATATACCAATGGCTATTTTACCGTGTAAGCTTGCCATTTCCCCGCGTTCTTCAAGCACTTTCACTGCAAATACAGTACTTGAAAAGCTAAGCGCAAACCCAACTAATAAAGCACTTTGCCAACTTAAATCAACAAATAGTGGAATAGCGAATACGCCAAGTAACAGCATAAAGCCACTAAATAACGCACTGCTAAAAATGATATGCAATGTTGCAGGTGCCCAAACTTGAGGTTTAATTAAACTGTTAACTTTAAGTTTCAAGCCAATACTAAAAAGAAGAAGGGTAACGCCAAGGGCTGCAATTGTATCGAGCAACTCTGTACTTTTATATCCCGATAAATTTAAAGCAAAGCCTGCTAATAAAAATCCAATAAGAGGAGGTAGTTTTAATTGATAAACGGCAAAACCACAAACAAACGCGGCAGCAAAATAGATTAGTTCCATAATTCTTAATATCACTTCATTTGGTGTTGCAGTGTAACGAAAAATTTATGCCATTGAAAATATAATAGACCTAAAAATGAACGCGTCTAATCAATTACTTGCCTTGCTGCGTATGAAAAATGCGCATTAAACACTTATTTAATCGTAAATAGTATGTAAATAACATTTTTTCACTGACATTAGCTTTTAAATATGGTTAAGATGCGATAACGAAGAAGTTTAAGCCAGAGCAAATAATAGAGCAGCTCAGCTTAAGGAGAGAGATATGTTTAAAAAGATTTTAGCGTCGGTAGGTATTGGTGCTGCAAAAGTAGACACTATTTTAGAAACTGAACACCTACAACCAGGTCAACTTTTTAACGCACAAATAGTTATCACAGCAGGGGATGTTAGCCAAGATATCGCAGGCTTAGATTTATTATTAATGACTCGTGTTAAAGTTGCGGGTGATGATGGCGATTATTTTACTAATCATGTAATTGAGCAATGGCGAATTACAGATATTGGTACAATTGAGCCAGGCGAAGTTAAAAACATCCCTTTTGAAGCACGTCTTCATTCTGAAACACCTATTACAGAAATTAATGCAGGTTATAATCAATCACATGTATGGCTAGAAACAGGCCTAGATATAGACTTAGCACTTGACCCAACAGATAAAGATCATTTACACATTTACCCTAATGAAGCGGTTAAAACGTGTATGCAAGCGATGGAAAAGTTAGGTTTTAGTTTAATGAAAGCTGACGTAGAAAAAGGCCACTTACGGGCTTCAACTTTTCAGTCATTATCTGGGTGTTACCAAGAACTTGAGTATAAACCTAATAGCCGCAGCTTATTTGGCATTCAGGAGATTGAATTATCGTTTGTACCAGAGGCACATAAAACACATGTGCTTATAGAGCTAGACAGAGCCTTTAAAGGCGATGGTTATGTAGATTTGACCATAGAGCACGATCATGTGAATCTATCGCAGTTGTGTGATCAGCTAGAGCGCTTATTTACTTAGTATAAGCTAACTAAGCTAGCGAGTGATTTTAATAAACCCAGCCTAAGCTGGGTTTTTTGCTTATAGGATTTAATATGCAGTTTAAATGTGAGCAGTTTGACGCTCTTGATACACAGACTCTTTTTACTATTATGCGTGGGCGGGTTGATGTGTTTGTTGTAGAGCAAAAATGTCCTTACCCTGAACTTGATGATGTAGATATTGCTTCAAATACACAGCATTTATATACATTGAATAATGAGCAACTACAAACTTATGCGCGTTGTTATGACAAAAGTGAGCAATACAGCGCAATAGGTCGCGTGCTAGTGAGTGAAGGAGCGCGTGGTAATGGGTATGCTACTTTACTTATTACTAAAGCTATAGACTGCTGCAAAGCACAATGGCCTGAGCGAGATATTTATATAGGTGCACAAACTTACTTACTTGATTTTTACCGCTCTTTTGGCTTTGAGGATTATAAAAGTGAATATTTAGAAGACGGTATACCTCATCAAGATATGATTTTAAAACTCACTAAATAAATCCAATTTAAGCAGCTATAAAAAAGCCCACTAATGTGGGCTATTTTAATTTAAGACTATTTTAAGGTTAAGGTATTATTTAGCTCAAGAGTGAGTGTAAAAACACCATACCAATAGCAAGTGGACACACAAACTTGGTATACCAAGGCCATATTTTCCAAAACAATGTGTTATGGACCTCAGGATTACCTTCTTTAATTGCTTTAAGTAATGAGCTTCTGTACCAAATCCAGCCTACAAATATACAACACATCAGGCCAAGCAAAGGTTGAGCTACTTTTGTAGTTAAAGTAATCACTAAGCCAAATAAGCTGCTAAGGTTACACACAATTATAATGCTAACGATAGCAATTAAAGCTCCAATCAACCAGGTTGCCTGAACGCGTTTCATCCCAAAGCGTTCTACAGTGTATGATACTGGCGCCTCTAACATTGAAATAGATGACGTTAAAGCGGCAATACTCATTAACGCAAAAAATGAAAAGCCCACAAATAAGCCAACTTCGCCCATTCCATCAAATAAAGCAGGGAGTACCTGAAATACTAACGTATCTTCAGAGAGTAATTTACCTGTTGAGGCCGAGAATATTTCAACGCCTTGAGCTTGCGCTACATACATAGCCGGAATAATCAGTAAACCCGCTACAAAGGCTATAAATACATCAATAAGGGTTACATAGGCACCTAAAGAAACAAGATTTTCTTTTTTGCTGATGTACGAGCCGTAAATAATCATTACGCTAGTACCTAGCGATAAAGAGAAAAAAGCTTGTCCTAGTGCGCTAACTAATAGTTTTGCGTCAAAAATAGACGAAAAATCAGGAACTAAGTAAGCCTTTAAACCTTCCATTGCGCCATCTTGGGTCATTACATAAGCAATAAGTGCAAATAAAATCCCCAAAAGAGCGGGCATTAAACGTTTTGACCATTTTTCAATACCGTTCTCAACGCCTCTACTGATAATAGCGACAGTTAGTACGATAAAGACGAGAGTGAATATAATGTTTCGGGTAAGTGATTGCTCGCTTAACCATGTAGATGCTGTGTTGGCACCAACTAAAGTGGCTATGGGTTCAGCTGTAGCGCTGAGCATCCAACCAGCAACAATGGCGTAAAAACTTAATATAAAGCCAGCACATAAAATACCGCCAAAACCAACAATAAAGGCAAAGTGTTTTTGCCATGGCTTATTAGATATTTTTTGAAGTGATGAAACCGCATTTGCTTGGCCATGACGACCAATCATCAGTTCAGCCATTAAAGCGGGGTAGGCTAAAAAGAACGCAAGCACTAAATATGCGACTAAAAATGCAGCACCGCCATTACTTGCTGTTTGTGTAGGGAATCCCCAAATATTGCCCAAACCAACGGCAGAACCCGCGGCGGCCATAATAAAACCAAAGCGAGAGCTGAACTCGCCTCTAACTGCGCTCATATTATTGTACTTCTCTATTGTGTGACGGCGGTGACAATCTACTGGAAATGTTAAAAAATAAAAAGTGCTTATTTGCTGATCTAGCACAATTTAATAAGTAAAGTGTGTGTTATAACCATCGATTTTAATTGTTGTTATCGAGTCGTTTAGAATAACGAGTTGATTTTGTTTAATAATTGTTAATTACAGTCTGTAACTATTGCTTTACGAATTATGATGTTGTGCAATAGTGAGAGTAAAACACGCACCACCTAGCTGGGTACTTTTACTTACTTTAACACTGCCATGATGCCAGTCGGCTACTTTTTCAACAATAGCTAGACCAAGGCCGTAACTTTTATCAGCTCTGTTACGGTGATCTTCTTCCCTAAAAAATGGGCTAAATACATTACTAAAATTTTCTCGAGCGATACCCGGGCCGTCATCTTCTACCGTTATTATAAGCTGTTGCTCGTGTAACTTTGCGCTCAGGTAAATATGTTGGCTTGCAAAATCACATGCGTTAGTTAATAAGTTAGTAATTGCGCGAGCAAGCCAGTGAAGATCTGCATTTATTATTTTATCTGTACTATTGAGCTGTACGTTAAGCATTTGCATTTCAAGTTTTGGTGCAAGTTGAACTAAAATATCTTCAAGGTAGGACTTAATGTTTGTTGATGAATAGGTCAGCTTATTAGCATTTTGTTCTAAAGTAGCAAAAGCTAAATAGCTACTAAGCATCGATTCCATATGGTCTAAATCATTTTCCATACGGGTTAAATACTGTTTTACTTTTTGCTCATCATGGCTATCTAATGCCGCATCTAAACCAAATCGCAGGCACGCGATAGGGGTGCGTATATCATGAGATAAACTTGAAGCCATTAGTTTATTTTCAGCGACAAGTTTCTCTATTTGGCTGGCCATGCGGTTAAAGGTAAGCTCTACGTCTTTTATGTAAGTAAAATGCGATACTTTTATTCGGGCTTGAACATTACCAGAGGCAAACTTTTTAGCGGCTTCATTTAACACGGTTAATCGTTTAGCTAAGGGCGCAATAATAAACCCCATAAATACACATAAGCCTGCGTAAAAGAGTAAGGTTAATATAATGTCGTTATGTTGCTCGCTATCAAAAATTTTATCTAAACGCATTGATAAGTGAAAAGGATTTAAAACAGCGCTGCTATAAAGCATATAAAAGCCTTGCTGATCTTCTAAAATCAGCCCACCCGGCGTATGCATTTGTAATAATAAAGAAGGCGGTAAAGCAAGTGATTCATTAGGTTTATAATCAATTAAAACATCAAATTCTAGCGCCAGTTGTTTTACATAATCGCTGCGCTCAGATGTGGGTATGTTAGCTAATTGCTTGCTAAAACCCATAATCATTTTACTTTGCTGACTAAATTCATCCTGTGGGGTATGCGCTTGTTGACTAAAAGCATCAATAAGCCAGCCCAATACCACAATAGATAAAAGTGCACTGCCTAAAAGCGATATATAAAACTTTTTCATTTATTTATTCATCACTTTATTACCACGCAGTAGAAACAAGTAAATATCCACGGCCCCAAATAGTTTTAATTTTTTCAGGGTTTTGTGGATCATCATTAAACTTTTTACGAAGTGCAGAAATAAGTACATCAACACTTCTATCAAGCCCATCGTATTCTCTGCCTTTGGTTGCTTTAAATACAGCGTCACGCGAGACCACTTGGCCTGCATTGCTCGCAAGGTAATGAAGCAGTAAATACTCAGCACTTGATATGTTTACGTCTTGCTTGTTGAGTTTTACATTTCTAGATTCGGTATCAATACTAAGCGTACCAACATTAATAACACTCTCGTTAACGTGTGGGGTATTTGGCTCATTGTTTTGGCGAAGGGCTGCTTTTATACGCGCTAGCAATGCACGAGGGCGCACAGGTTTCATTATGTAGTCGCTTGCACCTACTTCTAGACCAATGACCTCATCCATTTCTTCATCGCGTGCGGTGAGCATTATGATGGGCGAATTATAAAAACTACGAAGTTCTCTACACACGCTTATACCATCTTGCCCTGGAAGCATAATATCAAGGAGCACGATATTTGGATTTAACGTTTTGACTTGGCTAATTACTTCGTCACCTCTGTGACAAACATGCGTTGTGTAGCCTTGCTCTGTTAAGTATTCAGCAACCCATTGAGCAAGTGATACATCGTCTTCAACGAGTAAAATAGTGCCATAGTTATCCATAAAATATCCTTAATGCGATTGGTATTAAAATAGTCGCCAGCGGCGCTTTTTTTGCCTGTTTTGATATACCCATTGAAGCTTTACTTCGGCAATACTAATTATTTTAGAGGTATTGCTGTCAAATAGTTCAAATGAAATACTTTGCTGTGAATCAAATGCATAATTAAAGGTACCGCTCTGTTGCTTGAGCCAACATTGCATTATGTACTTTGAGGTGGCGTCACGTAGGCAGTAATTACCAATGATAGGTTGCTCCCACGTTAGCGTTACGTCAGCATAGCAATTTCGCCCTTCGCGCAATGCAACGCAGGTGTCTGGAACTGCTATAAGTGCTTCAGGAGGTTCCTGAGCTTTAACAGTAAAAGTACTGGGGAAGATCAGTAATACACAGATCCATCTAAAATACATAACGTAGGCCTACCTTGGCTTTGTGTTGATATCCTTGGGAAATAATTGGACTGTCGTCAATCTCTTTTGAAAACCATGTGGTAAGCCAGCCGGATAAAAACACCCAATCTTGGCTTATTGGGTACTCAGCATGGAACTCAAAAATAATACTAGTACTGGCATTGCTGCTATAAACCGGGCGAAGGCTGGTGGCTTCATCGCTATCAATACCAAAGTAATAATTGGTAAAGTCAGCAGAGTAGGCGCTTAAACCAACACCAGATCTAAACTCCCAGTTTCGCCATGGTAAAATGTGACTAAAAAAGCTGTTTATAACCCAGCCATTGTGCGCGCCAGATACATCATGAAGGTATTCAAAAGAGAATTGAGAATTTTCAAATCGACGAGAAAGTCGAAGGCCGACGTCAAAGTCGTAATTACGTTTTTTTATACCTTGGAGTTCTTTTATAACACCATGGTTATAGAATCCGAGGCCTTTTTCGTCAAATCCAGCTTGAGTATTTGTGCCTAATATATCTAGGCCCCAATCAAATTTATCTATAAGACTGTAGCCTATTACAAGGCCGCCACTGAGTTGATTGTGATCGAAATCAAGGTAAAATTTATCGTAGGAAACAGCAAGACTTAAGTCGAGCTCAACGCCTTTATCGTAAGACTCAATGCCGACAAGGTAAGAATCTTCAATATAAAAGCCCGCACCAGCACTCCAATCCCACGCAAAGCCTTGGGTTGGCTCTAACGTATTATCTGCATAATAGCGGTTACTTGCCATACTCGACGTGCTAAAAATGCAGCAAAAAAGCAGTGTTATGCTCAGTAAAGTATGGTTAAGCAAAGCGTTTCTCATCCCTTAGGGCCTAATTATTATTTGTTATTAAGCGTAGTATATTGTTAATTCGTTCCTTTAATCTGTAAAAAAATGTAGTAAGTGTTAGGTCTGTTGATCTTTCAAGGTTAAATTTGCAGCAGTCTGTTTGGTATTTAGGTAAGGCAGAGCCTATGCAGTGTGGCTATTCCCCATAAATGGGCGATAACGTAGCATTAATGCCAAACAGGAGCTGCCCAAAGGGTTCTTCCTAGGGGCTATTTACTCTTTGTTGCTCGGTTTTGACTTAGCCCACTAGGTTACAAATCTCGCGCCGCGATTAAATAGCCCCTAGTTTGAACAAATTTTAATCCGTAAAGATCAACAGACCCTAATTTACTGAACTTTAATTTTATCGATTAATATACTACTCAAGTAAAACTGCATCATAGGTGTTAATGCACTTACTTCTGTTCTATTACATGGACCGCTAAGTTTGGTAAGGCTAGATAGTTTTGACAACGTTTTGTACTGAGGTATTTGAATATCTTTGCCAAGTCTTTCAATTCGGGCCTCGTCAGTGTTTTGCTGATGAATAAAAGCGACAACCTCAAGCTCATTTGTTATTTTTTGCTCTTCGGTGAAATTGTAAATTAGTGGTTCACGATGAAAACTTGCACTGTCGATTGAAGATTTAGCAAACCAAACAACATCACCCGATGACTTGTGCGTGAGACGCATACTAACTTGTGCAAATATTGCAGCGCACTGTTGTGTTGGGTATTGCTGGGCAACATTTGAATATAAAGTAAATGGCTTCTCTGGTTGCTTTATTGCGTACTTAGTATCATCTGTGAAAGTTAAATCGAGTTGCTGAATAGTCAGTGTGTAGTCACTGTTATTTTTAGTTGTTACTTTTAGTTGTTTATCGTTCAGTGCTTGGCTAATTTGCGATAGAAGTTTATCGGTTACGCTTGCCTTATCGGTAATGATTTTTACTGTTTGGTTTCTAACTACTTTATGTGCAGGAAGCTGAACCGATTTAACTTTTGGAGATGAGTGCTCTGTAGTGTACTCAAGTTGATAGGTCTGACTTTTTAATGTTGGCTTTAATGGCATAGCCAGTGGTTCGGCCGGTTGCTTTGTAATAGCACAACCAGTTGATAATAAAATAAAAAGTGACACAACTAAAAAACGCATAAGTACTAAACACTCGCTTAAAACCAAATAATCGTCGTATTGTACGTTAGTACAAACAAAACTTCATGATATTATCTGCGCAGATGTAGTTAAAAAGATAAATTTTATAAAAAATGAAGTATCTCAACTCTTTATCGTATTGCCTATCTGCTTTGTGTTTGCTGTTTAGTTCTATGGGTTTTACAGCAAAAGCGGATCCTGATTGGGATGCATTTGTAAAAAAGTACGGCCGTTACGCACAAAAAAAATTAAAAAGTAAAGGTATACCCGGTGCAGCGCTTTCGATTGTAAATATAAACAATTCAGACTACATCCACACCATGGGCGTAACTAAATCACGAAATGGACAAAAAGTTAATAAGCATACTCGGTTTAGACTCGCGTCTGTTTCGAAGACATTTGCAGGCTCGTTATCAGCTAAATTGGCTGCTAACGGCCTACTGGAATTAGATAAGCCTGTTAGCGAATACATAACTGATTTTAAAGGGACTGTTTATCAAGATGATTTAAAGGTGTTTCATCTTTTAAGCCATTCAAGTGGATTAGTTCCTAATGCATACGACAATTTAATTGAATCTCGTATGGATTACCCAGGTATTGTTGAAAAGCTGCTTAGCGTCAAACCAATTTGCAAACCCGGCGAATGTTATGGCTATCAAAACGTTATGTTTAGTCTTATAGGCGATGTGATATTACAAAGCACCGATAAAAGTTACGGACAGTGGTTACGAGAAGCTATTTTTGAGCCATTAAAAATGAGTGATGCGAGCTTAGGTTTTGAACAAATGGTGCATGACAATAATTATGCTCTACCTCATGTGCGGGGTAAAAAGCGCTGGTATAGCGCTAAGCTTAAAAAAAATTATTATAAAGTGGGACCTGCAGCTGGTGTGAACGCTAGCGCAAGTGATATGGCTATTTGGTTAAGAGCGCAGCTGGGCCAATATCCTGATATTTTGTCATTGGATACTCTAGCAAAACAAACACGCCCTTATACACATACAAAAAAAGAAATGCATCGCAGGGTGTGGAAAAAACACCTTAATGAAGCTTATTATGGGTTAGGTTGGCGCGTTTATAACTATGCTGATGAAACACTTTACTATCATAGTGGCTGGGTGCAAGGTTATAGAAGTGATGTGGTTGTATTTCCTCACTTAAATATTGGTTTTAGCTTAATAATTAATGCTGAAACCGGCGTAATCAATGAGCTAACGACTGAATTTATCGACAGGCTATTAGAATACAAACGAGGTAAAAAAATATGAATAATAAAATAATATTAGCAATCACTTTTTTAGTCATGTCATTCAATTGTAGTTTAGTGTTTGCAGCACCTGATGAGATATATTTGTTTCGTCATAGCGAAAAGTTAACGGGTAAAAATCCAGCGCTCTCAGAGGTGGGAAAGGCACGTGCAAATAATTTAGTTACTTTTTTCAAAGAGTATCAAAATATACATATTTTCAGCAGTAACTATAAACGCACGTTACAAACAGCGGCCCCTTTGCAGGCATATTTTAATACCGACGTAAATGTGTATAACGCAGGTGAGCTAAGTGATTTAAAAAATGAGTTACTAAAACTAAAAGGTGTAGTTGTTGTTATTGGGCACAGTAATACAACCCCGCAACTAGCCGAGCTACTTTCGAATGAAAAAGTGCCAGCAATGAGTGAAACACAATTTACTCAGTACTTTATATTGAATAAGAAGCCCAGTAGTAATGGTAGTGAATATGATGTAACCCATCATAAAATGAGTTTTTGATTTAAAACGTTAAATAATAAAAAACCAGCATTAAGCTGGTTTTTTCAATTTAAACGCACTCAATCCTTTAACAGGAATAATTAGTTACGCGGTAAATGTATTTTTTTCTCAACGCTTTGACGATAAAGCACAATAGTGTGACCTATCGTTTGTAGCTTAGTCGCACCAGTTTCACGTACGATTGCTTCAAAAATTAGTGCTTTTGTTTCACGATCGTCAGTTGGAACTTTAACTTTGATTAATTCGTGAATTTCTAATGCACTTTGAATTTCTACTACTACGCCTTCGGTTAAACCGTTAGAACCTAGTAAAACTACAGGCTTAAGGCTATGTGCCTGACCTTTTAAAAACTGCTTTTGTTTGTTTGATAATGTCATGTTTATACAAATTTTGCTGAATATGGCTTGAATTAAGGGTATTCTAACGCCATCTAGAGAATATTACTAATTAGTTGCGTGTTAATTTATGACAAATAAAAAACAGTCAGCCAGTTCACAGCGATGGCTGAAAGAACATTTTGATGATAAATATGTTCAAGAAGCGCAAAAAAAAGGCTGGCGTTCCCGAGCGGTTTTTAAATTAGATGAAGTACAAAACAGAGATAAAATACTTCGCCCTGGCATGACCGTTGTTGATTTAGGGGCGGCTCCAGGAAGTTGGTCACAGTATTTGGCTGAAAAAGTAGGCGACAAAGGTCAAGTAATTGCGTGTGATATATTACCAATGGATTCACTTGCGGGCGTTGACTTCTTACAAGGTGACTTTCGTGAGGAGGCTGTATTAAATGCGTTGTTAAAACGTATTGATGGTAAAAATGTTGATGTGGTACTCTCTGACATGGCACCAAATATGAGTGGCAATAACTCAGTAGATCAAGCAGGTAGCATGTATTTGGTAGAACTTGCGCTAGATATGTGTAGTCAAGTACTAAAGAAAAATGGCGCATTTATTGTTAAAGTTTTCCAAGGAGAAGGCTTTGATCAATACTTGCAAGATGTACGTAATAATTTTAAAGCAGTGAAAATACGCAAACCTGATGCCTCACGTGCCCGTTCTCGGGAAGTATATATAGTAGCGACTGGATACAAATTGTAGTACAGTTGCTTGGCGTTTAGTTGAATTTAAATTAATTGGATACAAGAGGTTAACCCCTTGAGCGATATGGCGAAAAATTTAATACTATGGCTGGTGATTGCAGTTGTGCTGATGTCAGTCTTTCAGAGCTTTAATGGCGGCGAGCAAGTTGATCGTCAAACTAGTTACACTCAATTTGTTAAAGATGTCCGTAGCGGCTCTTTACAAGAAGTTATTATTGACCGTGGTACAGGTAATATTACTGGTACTAAGAGCAGTGGTGAGCGTTTTCAAACAACGATGCCAATGTACGATGAAGACTTAATAAATGATTTACTTAAAAATGATGTAAATGTGAAGGGTGTACAACCTGAAGAACAATCATTTTTAGCAAGTATATTTATTTCTTGGTTCCCAATGATACTGCTTATAGGTGTGTGGATATTCTTCATGCGTCAAATGCAAGGCGGCGGCGGTAAAGGCGCTATGTCATTTGGTAAGAGTAAAGCTCGTTTAATGAGTGAAGATCAAATTAAAACAACGTTTGCCGATGTGGCAGGTTGTGATGAAGCGAAAGAAGACGTTACCGAATTGGTCGACTTTTTACGTGACCCATCAAAATTTCAAAAGCTTGGCGGTAGTATTCCTAAAGGCGTATTGATGGTTGGCCCTCCAGGTACCGGTAAAACGTTACTTGCAAAGGCGGTTGCTGGTGAAGCAAAAGTACCGTTTTTTACAATTTCGGGTTCAGATTTTGTTGAAATGTTTGTGGGTGTTGGTGCATCACGTGTACGTGATATGTTTGAACAAGCTAAAAAAGCGGCGCCTTGTATTATCTTTATAGATGAGATTGATGCTGTAGGTCGTAAACGTGGTGCTGGTATGGGCGGCGGTAACGATGAGCGTGAACAAACACTTAACCAAATGCTAGTAGAGATGGATGGTTTTGGTGGTAACGAAGGTATAATCGTTATCGCAGCCACTAACCGACCGGATGTATTGGACCCTGCATTACTTCGTCCAGGTCGTTTTGACCGTCAAGTTGAAGTGGGTTTACCTGATATCCGTGGTCGTGAGCAAATACTTAAAGTACACATGCGTAAAGTACCATTGGGCGATAACGTAGAAGCGGCTCTTATAGCACGTGGTACTCCTGGTTTCTCGGGTGCTGATTTAGCAAACTTAGTAAACGAAGCTGCACTTTATGCTGCACGTGGTAATAAACGTGTTGTAAGTATGGCTGAATTTGACGCTGCTAAAGATAAGATCATGATGGGCGCAGAGCGCAAGACCATGGTGATGAGCGAGCAAGAAAAAGCAATGACTGCGTACCATGAAGCTGGCCATGCAATTGTTGGTCGTATGGTGCCAGAACATGATCCAGTTTATAAAGTATCTATTATTCCACGTGGTCGTGCGCTGGGTGTAACAATGTACTTACCAGAGCAAGATCGTGTTAGCCATTCAAAAGAGCTTTTAGAATCAATGATTTCTAGCCTTTATGGTGGCCGTATTGCTGAAGCGCTTATTTACGGTGCTGATAAAGTAACAACGGGTGCAAGTAACGATATTGAACGAGCTACAGACATAGCGCGTAAAATGGTTACGCATTGGGGTTTAAGTGAAAAATTAGGCCCATTACTTTACGCTGAAGATCAGAACGAAATGTACATGGGTGGCGGTGGTAGTCGTTCATCTAGCATGTCGGACGACACAGCTAAAATAATTGATGCAGAAGTACGTTTATTTTCAGACCGTAACTATCAACGAGCAGAAGAAATATTAAAAGAAAATATTGATATTCTTCACTCAATGAAAGATGCGCTAATGAAATACGAAACTATTGATGCTAAGCAAATTGATGATTTAATGGCACGCCAACCAGTGCGTGAGCCGCGTGATGCACATGACCGTCATGAAGCAAAACCGGTAAAAGCGGAAGAACCTCAAGAGCCAGTAGTTGATGAAAGTCAAAATACTGATGATTCATCGAAAAAAGATGAAACAAACCTTGATGACAAAGCTGAATAATCGTTAAAATAGTTAATGAAAGCCCCGAACTTCGGGGCTTTTTTGTATCAACTATTTAGAAATAATTATAAAGGTTGGCAATGACTAACATATTAAAGCTTCCGAGAGGGCGTACGCTTAATCTTGAAAAGCCCGTTATTATGGGAATATTAAATGTAACGCCGGATTCATTTTCTGATGGTGGGCAGTTTTTAGATCCCCAAATAGCGCTAAAGCGCGCAGTGCAATTATTAGATGACGGTGCGACAATTTTAGATATAGGGGGGGAGTCAACCCGTCCAGGCGCGCCAGATGTTAGTTTAGAAGATGAACTTGCTCGCGTGATCCCTGCAATTAAAGCGATACGTCAGCACAGTGACTGCGTTATATCAATTGATACCAGTAAAGCACAGGTAATGGAACAAGCAATACTCGCAGGCGCAGATATAGTAAATGATGTTAGAGCTTTGCAAGAAATAGACGCCTTAGAAACGGTTGCGCAGTATGAAGATGTAGCAATTTGTTTAATGCATATGCAAGGGCAGCCCCGCAGCATGCAATCGGCACCTCATTACGATAATTTGTTTACAGATATAAATATGTTTTTTAGTGAACGTATTAAAGCATGTGAAACAGCGGGGATTAAGTTTGATCGACTTATTCTAGACCCCGGTTTTGGATTTGGAAAAACGCTTAGCCATAATTATCAAATATTGGCTAAGTTTGATGATTTTAATAAATTAGGTTTGCCATTATTGGCCGGATTATCTCGTAAATCGATGATAGGTAATTTATTAAACAGAGATACAAATGAACGGTTAGCGGGCAGCTTAGCGGGTGCGTTAATCGCGGCGCAAAATGGCGCAAAAATTATTCGTGTACATGACGTAAAAGAAACCGCAGATGTACTTGGTGTATATCAAGCCTGCGAACAAGGAATTGCATAATGAAAGAAAGAAAATATTTTGGCACCGATGGCGTGCGTGGACTTGTAGGCGCAGCGCCTATTAACCCTGAGTTTGCAATGAAGTTAGGTTGGGCTGCTGGGCGAGTATTATCACAAAGTGGCACTAAAAAAGTAATTATTGGTAAAGATACGCGTATTTCGGGCTATATGCTTGAAACCGCACTTGAGGCTGGTTTAATTGCCGCTGGTATTGATGTTGTGTTATTGGGTCCTATGCCGACACCGGCCGTTGCTTATTTAGCGCAAACATTTCGTGCTGAGGCCGGTATTGTAATTAGTGCCTCACATAATCCATATTACGATAACGGTATTAAGTTTTTCAATGGTCAAGGTTTAAAGCTCGATGATGCAGTAGAGCTTGAAATTGAAGCGATGCTTGATGAGCAAATGACATGTGTTGCCTCAGATAAATTAGGTAAAGCATCGCGTTTAGTTAGTGCAGATGGTCGTTATATAGAATTTTGTAAGAGCCAGTTCCCACAGGGCCTGTCTTTAGAAGGTCTTAAAATTGTTGTCGATTGCGCAAATGGAGCTACTTATCATATTGCACCTTCTGTTATGCGTGAACTTGGTGCAGAAGTTATAACACATGCGTGCGAGCCTAATGGCGTTAATATCAATCACGAATGTGGCGCTACTCACGTAGATACTCTTAAACGTAAAGTGCTTGAACTTAAAGCCGACGTAGGTATTGCATACGATGGTGATGGTGACCGCGTGATGATGGTTGATCATAATGGCCGTGTATTTGATGGTGATGATCTGGTTTATATTATTGCTTGCCAAGCAGCCCAAGATGATAATTTGGGTGGCGGTGTAGTTGGCACTGTTATGTCTAACATGGGCCTTGAAAATGCTTTAAAAGCAAAAGGTATCGAGTTTGCTCGCAGTAAAGTAGGGGATCGCTATGTTATGGAGTTACTACAGCAAAAAGGCTGGAAAATTGGCGGTGAAAGCTCTGGCCATGTACTAAATCTAGATTTAATTAGCACGGGTGATGGTATTATTTCAAGCTTACAAGTACTTGCTGCTATGGTTGCGCAAAATCGTACATTGCAAGACTTAGGTGCTGGTTTTACCAAGTATCCAATGAAGATGATTAATGTGCGTTATACCGCTGGAACTGACCCTACAAAAGCACCTGAAGTACTTTCAGCTGTTGCAGAAGTAGAGCTTGCTTTAGGCGATAAAGGCCGTGTTTTACTGCGCAAATCAGGCACTGAACCTGTGGTTCGTGTTATGGTTGAAGCCGAGCAAGAAAAGATTGTAATCGACAGCGCTCAAAAAATTGCAGCTGTTGTAGAATCTATGAGCAAACAAACTGATTAATAACAATAATCTCTTGTAACTTTGGGCGAGAAAAGTTAATATCTCGCCCGCTTTCTAATGTGGAGTGGATAATGGCAATACGCAAGGCGATGGTCGCAGGCAACTGGAAAATGAATGGCTCTTTAGAGTTAGTTAAACAAATGTCTGACGCTATTAACGATGTAAAATCACAAGAGATGGACATTGTTTTATTTCCTCCATTCCCACTTGTACCAGCAATGGTAGCTAGCGGTGTTTCTACAGGAGCTCAAACTGTTTCTGAAAATACACCTGGCGCATTTACTGGTGAAGTTGATGCGCAGCTTATAAAAGATTTAGGTGCAACTTACGTACTCGTTGGTCATTCTGAACGCCGCAGTATTTATAACGAAAGTAATGCAACAGTCGCTGAAAAGTTTGCTAGAGCACAGCAAGTTGGGTTAACACCAATATTATGTGTAGGCGAGAGCGAAAGTGAGCAAGAAAACGGCCAAACCGAACAAGTAGTTGCTGCACAAATTGATGCAGTAATAGAGAAATTAGGTGTAGCAGCACTGAAAGATTCTGTGATAGCATACGAGCCCGTTTGGGCCATAGGCACAGGTAAGACTGCATCGCCAGAGCAGGCACAAACTGTTCATAAATTTATCCGTGACAAAATTGCATCACTTGATAGCAATTTAGCACAAGGGCTTACCATCTTATATGGTGGTAGCGTTAATGAAAAAAATAGCGAATTATTATTTGCACAAACAGATATAGATGGCGGCTTAATTGGCGGCGCAAGTCTAAAAGCAGAATCTTTTACTGCAATCTGTAACAGTGCAAAAGGGACTGTATAAGATGTACGAAATTTTATTAGTAGTTTATTTAGTTGTGGCTTTGGCTCTAGTTGGAATGGTTTTAATTCAACAAGGTAAAGGCGCAGATATGGGTTCTTCATTTGGCGCTGGTGCATCAGGCACAGTTTTTGGTTCGTCAGGTGCAGGTAACTTTATGACAAAAACAACCACAAGCTTAGCAACGGTATTTTTTGTATTAAGCATTGTGTTAGGAAACCTAACTGCTGGTCAAATTAAAAAGACTGACGAATGGGAAAACCTAGAAGCAGCTCCAGCAGTAGAAACAGTAGTTCCTGTTGAAGAAGATGTTCCAGTAACATCTACTAAAGAGCAAAGCTCTGACGTACCAAACTAATTTAGCGTAAAGCTATCGTTAAACGATTTATAGTCCTCAAATAAATCACATGTTTAACAATTAAGCGAAAGCTTAAAAAATGCGGATGTGGTGGAATTGGTAGACACGCCACCTTGAGGGGGTGGTGCTTTAGGGCATGGGGGTTCAAGTCCCCCCATCCGCACCAAATTTAGAAACCAGTAGCAGTGATGTTACTGGTTTTTTTGTATCTGTAATTTATTGTGATCGTTTTATGAGCGATGTGTGTTTGTTGTTAAATAATTCTTCTATTTGTTAGAAAAAACTAGAAATATTACAAATTTAGCTCACACTTATAGATATCAAGCCGATAATAGATATAGACAATAAAATAAGGTAGCACAGTATGGCTTCAGGCTTCTCTTTTCAAAACCTAAGCATAACAAAAAAAATACATGCAATAACATGCATTGCGGTAGTGGCTTTCATAGTGATCGTATTGATAAACTATTTAGCTATGAATGATAATAAGGTTTCTCTCGATGAAATGAGTAACTCATCGTATAAGGTTGTAAAAATAACGTCGCAAAACGTAGGGCTTTTAGAAAAACTTGATGAACTTTATACCCAAGCGGTTACGTTTGGTGAGCAAGATCTTATAGTTAAAGCAGACGAGGTATATCAAACTTTAGAGTCTAATATTACCTTAATAACGCAACTTAATAACTCCTACATTAATAACGATATTATTAATGAGTTGTCAGATTATGAAAAAATATCCTCAAGTATTGCTACAGGTATGGTTAACGGTACTGCTGATTTTAGTAAGATTCAGCAACAAGCGCAGCTTAAAACAAGTTTATATGGATCTGTTTTAGAAAGTTTTAAAGGCGCTCAACAAAAAGCGGATAATCGTTTTTTTGAACTGGTTGCCAACACTAAAGCGCGCTCTGATGAAGCATTAACTCTAATGTTAGCTGTATCCATTATTTCATTAATTTTATTATTGTTTATGGCTATTTGGATTGCTAAAAATATAGGCTCATCTGCGAGTGATGCAGCTAACAACCTTAGTTTATTAGCAAGCGGCAATGGTTCTTTAAGCACACAGCTATCTGTTAACTCAGAAGACGAAATTGGCCAAGTCTCTATTAATTTTAACGCATTTATTTCCTTACTAAGAGAAACAGTTCTTGAAGTTATTGCTGTATGTGAGCCTTTAATGGAAAACTCAACACGACTAGTTCAAGGTATGGAACAAGCTGAGCGTGCTACAACAAAGCAAACCACTGATGCTGAAATTGTTAAGCAATCTATGGAAGAAATGAAGCAGAGTGTTGGTGATATATCAGAATCTGCAGCTAACGCTTCTCACGCTGCTGAAACGGCCGAGAAAGAAGTTGAACAAAGTCGTACACAAGTACAGATGTCAGTTACCGCTTCTCGTACGCTCAGTGATGAAATTAATCGAGCTGCAGGGACTATTAATAAGCTTGCGGACGATACAAAAAATGTATCGCAGATTTTGAATGTAATTACGTCTATTGCAGATCAGACAAACTTACTTGCTCTTAATGCTGCTATTGAAGCTGCACGAGCAGGTGAACATGGAAGAGGCTTTGCTGTAGTGGCAGATGAGGTTCGTGAACTGGCTTCTCGCACTGCACATTCTACTAATGAAATACGTGAACTATTGGGATCATTAACGACTGCCGCAAATGAATCTGTAGCTGCTATGACTTCAGCACGTGATATGGCAACAGATAATGCTACAGCCGCAGAAAAAACAGGTATTTCAATAGAGAAAATCGCAGAGCAAATGTTAGAAATTAATGGTATGAATTCGCAAATAGCAGCAGCAACTGAAGAACAAACATCCGTTGCAGCTATGGTAGTAGATAATGTGTCAAATATGCATGTATCGTTCGAAGATACTATGGACTCACTACTTGCTGTACGCGACGTAGCCAAAAACCTACATTACCTATCTGATAACCTATTAGATGCAACCGCTAAGTTTAGAATTGAGTAAAGCTCAGTACTGAGTCAGTATATAAATCTACCCTAGGGTGATGCCAGTTAGTTAACCGCTGACTGGCTTTTTTGTTTGGGTATTTGGTTTGACATACCTAGTATATGTCCACTCTCGCTTTATTAGTAATATGTGATGCTCTACTTTAGCTTACTATTACTCTATTTATATAGGGATACTCCCTGAGTTCTCAATAAACATAGTCTGAATTAAATTAATAATATTAATTGCACAGTTCGCAACACTCAGCTGACAGAAGTCTTCTGAATTGGATGCGTAACTATTGGCTAGAAAAAGTGTTGTAGTGGGCTGCAAAAAAAGGCCTCTGAATAAATTCAGAAGCCTTCATAAACAGACCAGAAGGTCGGTTTATTGATTAGTTAAATATTTATTAACCTATCAGTATTAACCTCTAGGTGGTTTTTATATCAATTTCACTGCTAAAAGGTAGCAATTACTTTTACTTTATCGGTCACTTTAGCGCTATCAACATAGCCAATAGCATCGTTATTAGCAGCAACAAAATCAATAACAGCTTGGTCAGTTGTTAGTTTTTCAGGCGGGGTGCCTTTACCTGTAAATACAAGCTTTGACCAATATGCATTTAACTGACTGCTAGACTTACCTACTACTTTGTCGTTAAATTCATCAGCTACAGATGTACCATCTTGATTTATAGGATTAACTTTATCGCCATTACTAAATGACTTACTTTTTCCCAGATAAATCTTTTTTATTGTGTCAGCATCTACTGTGCTAGCATTGCTTGGATTAATAATCACAGCAACTTCTGCAAATACATTAATTGAGCACAATGAAAGTGCACTTACTAAAATTAATTTTTTCATCATAAGCTCCAATTAAAAGACAAGATCTACACCAACAGCTACAACATCCGTCTCTGTATCGGTTATATCATCTTCAAAACGACTAAAGTCGATTTTGAAAGCAGCGGAAGGGTGAAAATCATAACGTGCACCAATTGTGTATACGTTACTTTGTGCACGAAGACCTTCAAGAGCACCATTTACAGCCGAGTTTAAGGTTGGTATTGACTCAATGGTATTAAAACGTGATGAGTCATGTTTGTCATCATTGTCTTCATAAGTAAAATGAACAATTACACTGTCAATACGGTAACCAACTGATGCGTAATACTGTGACTGTTCTGGTAGTATACTGTCTTCAACCTCAAATTGTGTATATTCGGCATCAAACAAAAAGTTTTCATAATCAACAGAAAAACCAACGCCAACGAAACTCGTTTTATCTTCTTCAGTGATTAGGTCATTCGCAGTATTAGTTAAGCCACTATCAGACAATACACTTACGAGACCAATTAGGCCGCTATCCTCTGATGAAATGCTAGTGTCGGCCACAATGTATGCAGCTCGCGCACTGAACCAGTCGTATGATAGACTCCAGTTTATACCGGCTAAATTATTTAATTCAGCAGGTAATTCTGTTCCAAATACGTCAATATCACCATCGAATGCACCATAAAAGCCTTGAAGCGTAGAATCCCAATCACCTAATTGAGAGCTGTAAACTACACTAACTCCTTCATAAGTTGAAAATGGGATACCGTATACTGATTTTGGCGGACGTACCCAGCGATAAGCATAACCTACATCCAAGAAATCAGAATACTTGTAAAAAGGAACACGCATTTTACCAGCGCTAAATTGCAGTTCATCGCTGTATTCATAAGTAATGTATGCCCATTCGAATGTAGCGTCAAAGTCATCCTCTCCACGCGCAATAATTTGAGCCGTAGCTGTTAGCTTTTCATGTAGGTCTGCAGATAATTGTAAAGCGAATTTACTCTCATTTTTAAAAGAGATATCGTCATCATAGCCGTACAAAGTACTGTCACTATCCAGACTTTTACCACCGACAATTGATGCAAAACCATTAATTCTTACCTCAGCACTAGTATAGCTAGATGCTAAAACTGCACATACAGCCACTGCTACAGATAGCTTTTTCATATGTTGTTCCTATTTGTTATTTAAATGTTGATTTCTTTATTAGTATAAGTGCATAACGAGTATTTATCTAATAAACAGAATGGTTTAAGGTTTTTATTTAATTTTTAGTCAATATTATTTTGTTTTTTAAATTAATCAGGTGCGAATGTTTGTGTTTAAAAATGTTTAGTCCTGTCT
>NZ_WTKW01000209.1:0-7546 GCF_011378745.1 Pseudoalteromonas sp. Z1A6 | reverse complement strand
TATAAAGCCTTAAATATGCATTAGCCTAAACTAACTTTAGGATCAATTATTCTATACTCGCTTTTAGTTTATTTAGCGCATCAACCGAAAAACCTCGATCATAAAAATATAAAATTTCGCCGCTGCTATTTATGAGTACTACACGTGAGTTATTTGGGCTTTGATTACCTGTAAACTTTTGAACTGTTTCACCATCTTTATAAATAGTGATTACCCCACCCCATAATTCTTTAGGGATGCCTTTGCGCATACCGCTGTCTATAAATGTGCTAAACATACGTGGTGCCATGCCGGCAATGGTTGGTAGTTCGTATGTAGGGAGCGTTACGCCCGCCATATCTAAACCAATTAACCAACGGTCTATATCAAACTGACTATCTTGCTTGTACCCAATGAGCAGCAGTGTTTTATCTGCTTTAAAATCGCTGGGTATAGTCACCATGCTTTGCTCTAAACTTTCGCCGCTAATGCTTGGGAACTGTTTACCTGTTAATTGCTGGTTTGGATACTGTGTTGTACATGCACTAAGTAGTAAAAATGCAAAAGCACTTAATGTTAATTTGATCATAATAAACCTAATATTTATAAATTTCATAATGATACGTTTAGTATGGCAGCTGAGATCTAAAAATGCTGATTAGTTATATAATTTTTAAATTTAGACGCCGTCATGGGCTTACCATACTTCCAACCCTGTCCATAATGCACACCCGCCATTTTTAAAATAGCTTCTTGCTCAGTGGTTTCAATCCCTTCTGCCACACAGGTATAATTAAACTTATGCACAAGTTCCATAATATTTGGGATCATAGAGGCTTTTAAGCCCTCAGTTGCTATATCTTGAACAAACGTACGATCAATTTTAAGTTGATGAAAGCTCAAATTTTGTAAGTTTCTTAAATTCGAATAACCCGTACCAAAGTCATCTAATGATAAGTTAAATCCCGATTCAACTAAGGTTCTAAAATGAGCATGCGCAATGCTTGTATCAAGGTATTCGTCTTCAGTTATCTCTAAACAAATAATAAAGCGTGAGTTGGTAAGCTCTGTAATTTGCGGCAGTAACGACACATTACCCAGCTCTACATCACACGGAAATATATTAAGCGACACTTTAAAGCCTTCTGGCAATAACTCTATAGAGGTTAACTCTTTTATTGTGGTAGCAATCATTGCCTCAGTAAAAGTCCAAGTTAAATTATTTTTTCTAATAACCGGAATAAACTCATCTGGAAATAAAGCACCGTACTTATCTTCAAAACGTGCAAGTACCTCGCAACCAATCAGCTTGCCACTTTGCAAACAAATAATGGGCTGGTAAGTCCAATAAAATGATCCCTTTTTGAGCCCTTTACGAATACGTTGATTGGTAGAGCGGCGTGCAGCAATCCTCGCATCAACTATTAACGCACTCGATATGCCCGCTAAACAGGTTAAAATTAACGAAATTATTAATAATAAGTGATTATTAGAAAAAAACAGACTCCAAGGCAAGTGCACTACTACACAATATTGACTACTTGTAAAACTGCAAACTGAGTTAGTTTCGTAAGGAAAAAAAACGCTGTTTTTTACCTGCTGGTACAGCCCCTCTTTACCTGCTAAATGATGCAAAGCATTTGGTGTTTTATAAATAACTTCCCAATCTGGCGCAGTAATTCCGATGTTGGTAAAGGGCGTGCTCTGCATAATTAAATTATAATCCCCTTGTCTGACTATAATTACCTCCATAGGGCGCTCACTAAATAATAATAGATAAAGCTCTGGCTCAAAACGAACCCTCACCTGTTCATCATCTCGAATAAAGTCAGGCTGTTTGTCGTTAATTGGTTTACTTAATAAGCCTGCACCCGTAGTGCAAACTAGCTGGTTACCTTTAAAAAAGCCTATATCAATTACATATTTTGCATCAAATAAAGCGCGGCGCATCTCAAGAAGGGTTGTGTTGTCACACTGCTTAAACGCAAGCTTATTTAATGGGGTAAGAATTCGACGCCTCTCTGCAATTGCACCTTCTACATGACCGAGAATATATTCAGCATCAGACTTTGTTTGTGCTGTTAACTGCTGCGCTGCAAAATTGAGCAAAATAAAACAGCCAATTACAAAAACTAACCCTCCGGTTAAAACGGCTATAATAGATTTTTGTTGGTACTTTTTCATAGCATCTCGAAGTTGTTAATTTATATCACTACTTTATTAGATGATTGCATAAGTCGCATTAAATTCAAACAGATCGATTTAAGAATTATTGAACGAATTTTGAATAAGCTGAGTGATTTTAGCGCTTACCGTTAAATGCTGATTACTTTCAAAGTGAATCCCATCACCGGCTGTTACATTAATAAATGTATTAAAATCAATAAAAGTACATTTATGAGTAGCCCCAACGCTTTTGAATGCACTAGAGAGCTCTGTTGCTTTTATATCTGCACCTTCGTAAATACGCGAATACTGCTCGGTGATTCTTATTTTAGGTGGGCTAGCAATAATAATTTTAGGAGATTTTAAAGTACTACCTTGCTGATAATAAATATGTATTGAGTTAATTAAATCATTTAACCCATCTGCTATTAAACTAGGTGTTAAATTAAAACGTTTTTTAAGATCGTTTGTACCAAGGGCAATAATAATAAAGTCGAGCTCATGCTTATCCAAATAAGGCTTTAGATAACTAACACCATTAAGCACGCCATCAAACGGTGGATTATGCACTAACGTGCGGTTAGGCTGCCCTGCCTCTATTACGTTAAAGCCACACCCTAAGTTTTTATTTAATAACGATGTCCAACGGGTATTTTCATCAAAGCGTTTTCCCGTTACAGGGTTTAAACCCCACGTATTAGAATCACCAAAGCAGAGAATATTTTTTGTCATGTTAATTATTAAAATGGATTGAGTGTATAACCCTGCTGTTGCAGCTGGGCATGTGCTGTCATCGCCGAAAGTGACATTTGCACACCTTCAATTAGTTGTTCTGGTGCTACTTTATAATGCGTAGCCGATTGCCCACATACATAAACCACGGTGTTATTGGCCAACAATTGCTTTATTAAACTTTGATTTTTGTTATCTGCTTTAAAACGTTCTTTATATTCACTATTAGCCAATACATCAACGCTAGCACTACCATGTACCACTAACGCTAATTGAATGTTATCTGGCTTTACACCGTGTGCTATATGCATATTAATAAAACGTGCAAGTGAGTTCATTGAATTGTTCTGCTCACCTTTTTTAGCGCCATCACCAACATCAAAGGCTATTTTAAATACCGTAGAGTCACTTATCTGAACATGCTCCGGGACACTATAAAAGTAACCAAAGTCTTTAATAAGGTTTTCACCCGCTTGCGAAAATGGGCTTATAAGTAAAAGTAATAATAGGTATTTCATAAACAATCCTGTGTTTTAAATAAGTTAACCTATTTATAAAACTAACAGAAGCAAAGAAAAAAGGGCAGCTTATCATGCTGCCGATTGAGTGTTTTTATGATGGTGGTTAATAAACTGCATACCTAAATAGCTAAATGTTCGTTTAAACATTTCTACAAAAATATCAGGCGCTTCAAGCGATGATGCGTTTGATAACAACGAAAAATCTTTATTACGTAAAGCCCGTAACTTCGGCTTCAAGGTTTCGTCATCCATGTAATCTGTGATCCTATCTATAAATGACTTCATTTGTACCGTAGTGTTATACCAGTAAACAGGAGACGCGAACACCCAATGGTCGTACTTTAAAAGTACTTCAAATAGCGCGTAAAAGTCATCATTTTTATAGTTTTTGTCATAACAATACGGCGCAATTTTATAATCATCCAGACAAATTACGCGCACATTATTTTGCTCGGCAAAGCTATTAACATGGGCTGTGGTATTGCCGTTTTTTCGTGCACTTGAATAAATAATAACAGTATTACGCTCAAGTTTTTGTTGCATTTAGTTAGCTCCTTTTTTAATGTGGTAGAAGCTTAAAACCTCAAGTTATATTGAGGTCAACTGAAGGATTAAAATTATGCCAGTAGGACAAAAAAAATTAACCGAAGCTAACCTAACCGTTGGCTATGTAGCAAAAAGAAGTGGTGTAAAAGTATCTACTCTTCACTTTTACGAAACTAAGTTTTTAATTAAGAGCTGGCGAAATAATGGTAATCAGCGACGCTATAAACCTGATGTATTGCGCCGTGTAGCTGTAATAAAAGCAGCTCAAGCGATGGGAATAACGCTCGATGAAATTAAAAACACCTTAGCCACCCTACCCGACAACCGCACACCAACAAAACAAGATTGGTCAGCACTTTCAAAACATTGGCAATCGCAACTTGATGAGCGCATTGCGCATATGCAGCGTTTACGCGACCGCGTTGATGGGTGTATTGGTTGTGGGTGCTTATCGCTCAAAAGCTGCCCAATTTATAATAAAGATGACCACTTAGGCGATAAAGAGAGCGGAGCTGTACTTTTAAATTCTGAGCTTATACTTGTGTAAAAAGTTCAGGTCTTTTATGTATAACAAAATAAGCATTCCCCATTAGGAGTTAGCCAACAAGGTCTAAATATAGAGCTATGAAGTTTCTTGTTTAGTTGGATCGCTAGATGATTAAAAAACAATTTAAAATTTAAGGGAAGGGCTATACTCGAATGGTTTTTTTAATATATGTAAAAAGTATATTCAATGTAGATAGGAGCATTGCTAACTGGTTAATTTTTAAGTATTCTTGTGCGCCTTAAAAGGAAGCAAATATTCAAGGAACAAACTGTTGGAACCAACTAATCACACCCCTGAAAGCAACACAAAGCCACCTGTAGTTACTCAAAAATTTTCGCAAGCCCTTAAAACGGCCGATCACAAAGAACTAAAAAGTACTGGTTTTTGGTTAAATCAATTTTTTATGGTTATTTCTACTGTATTTGGTGTTTTTTTAGCGGCTCAAAGCGGTTTAGAACAAGCGCTTAAGTTTGATTCATTTAGTAAAATGGAAGATAACTACTATTTACGTACATCCTTATTTGACGAAGTTGCTGATAATGCAAACAGTATGGAAGAGTATGCTAATTTACTTGCAAAAAGCCCATCAATAAAAGAAATTGAGTATTTTAAACCAACACTCGAAAAGTACATTTGGCAAACGATGCAGTACTCACCAACTACGCTCGAAACCCCAAGTGAATTACTAACGCAAATACGTCGATTTTACTCAAGAGCTAAATTTTTAATAGACGCTGTAGCTAATAAAAGGATTTCCGCTAGACAAGCAGCTGAAGAATTAAAAGAGATTACTAATTTAATTAAAACTCAAACACTCCCTGCATTAAAAAATAGCGCTAAACAATTAAAAATGGAATTACAGCAGAATGATATTTCTGTTGGTTCGTTAAAGGAACTTACAAATGCCAACTAAAAGCTGTCCACATTGTAAAGATCATCCACTAGAAGTAACCAATTATCAGGGTGAAGAAATAGATATTTGCCGTGAATGTGGTGGCTTATGGTTCGAAAAAAATGAAGTAAATCGCATGATTTCCGAGATAAATGACGGCCCAGAAGGTGATAAATTTGAAACTCACTTTGGTGAGCCATTAGGCGTTTCTGAGCTTGACTGCCCTGATTGTAAAAAAAGTTTAGAACGTTTTCACTTACTGGAAGCTTTTCATACCGAAATTGATGTTTGTAGACACTGCGATGGCACCTGGATTGATAAAGACGAACTTGAAAGTGTTGAAAAAAGCCCTGAAATAAAGGTGAGTTTAGGCGAGCTAAATCAAAAAGTGAGTTGGAAAACCTACTTGTTTCAATTTTTAACGCAAATGCCTGTTGAATATAATATTAAGCCACAAAAGACTCCTTGGGTAACTCGCGGTCTTATTGTTTTAAATACATTGATTTTTGCACTTTATTTTTTAAACCCGAGCTCATTCAGCTATGTTATTGATAACTTTGCCATGACACCTGCAGATTTAAGCAAAGGTAATGAGCTATGGACTGTATTAACTTGCGTATTTTTACATGGTTCAATAATGCATTTAGTTGGCAATATGTACTTTTTATACATCGTTGGCGATAACTTAGAAGACGTGTTAGGCCATAAACGCTTTTTGTTATGGTATTTAGCCTGTGGACTACTCGCATCGTTTGCAAGCTACATTGTAAGCCCAATGTCTACAATTCCAGGCGTGGGTGCAAGTGGCGCTATAGCCGGTTTATTTGGCATGTATTTAATGTGGTTCAGACACGCAAGCCTTACTTTTATGTTTATAATTTATCAGAAGAAACTTTCTGCGGTATGGTTCTTCGCTATTTGGTTAGGATTTAACATTTTTGGTGCAGTAACAGGCCCCGATGGCATTGATTATGGTGCGCATATTGGTGGCTTTATAGCTGGACTAATTATTGGTTATATTTTGAAAAGTAAAATATTAGAGCAAAACCCTATAATTCGTTTACTAAACCAAAATGAAGCACAGTTAAAACGTTAATCGTTATATTAAAGCCACTAATAGATAAACATTAGTGGCTTTATAAAACTTTTCACTAATTTCTATAACTTACAACGTGTATAAACTGTATAAAATTGACCCGTGTTTTTTATCGGTATATCGTATGTTATTGGCTCTTCAGTAAGTTCGCATTCAAAGTTATTTAATATATCAGACAGCAGTACTTGCTCTTCGGTGAACTGTATAGTGGTGTACCATAAGATTGAATCTTCATCTTTTTTGTTTTCAATATAAATACTCTGTAGCAAAGAGCTATTAAAAAACATGTTTGAAGGCTTTGAACTGCGTATTTTTTTGTTATTAAAATAGAAGTAGCCAGCACTATCACTTATTGCTTCATCAATATAAGTGTCGCCATAAATGAGTTCTCTTGTTACTTTAACACCTTGTTGAGGCTCACCATTATTTAATAGCCTGCCTTTTACAGGCAACGACAACGTAACGTCTTGTTTGTTAAAAAAGCCAAACATATCTGCACATCCTTGCATTGGTATTAATAAAAATAGAATAAGCGTTAAAGTCACGCTAGCCGATCTTGCCTTGATCATAAAAATCCCTCTTATATTTGTATTTTTAGCCTAACAACAAAAGCCAACTTGTGACATATTTTAAATCGCTATTCTTAGAGTTATGCCTAAATAGATTTAGTTGATTTACTGGCGATATTAAAAATAACAATAATAGAAATGACTAAGTATTTATATATTAGCTTTAAGCGAGATAAGCTGATCTTAAAGTATTAGAAGTAATAAATATAAGATGTCATATTGTCAATTAACTAAAATACACAAACCGTTTAACATTCTTCGTAGAATTGATTGAAGATTATTTTTTAGACTGCGAGCCGCCTAAGTACTTATAATTAAACATATACTCCTTTAGTAAACTCAAACTATGTATAGCTCAGACTTCCTTTAAGTTATAAAGCGACTTTTATAATGCGCTTAAGGTATTCCCATAAACAGTTGTAGCGCTAAACGCTTTGCTTTGTATTTCCATGTTAGTTTTTCAATACGCTCAGGCTCACCTTTAAAGTGTAACCAAGG
>NZ_WTKW01000208.1:0-7591 GCF_011378745.1 Pseudoalteromonas sp. Z1A6 | reverse complement strand
TGCGATTTGTTTAATTTACGATGAAATCAGGAACAATAATTGCTTAGGCTACCACTTTGGTCTAACTTGATTTTAATTAAAGTCACTTAACAAAACCAAATAAGTGTTTCTGTCGTATAATTTTTATAAATACACTCGCATAGTCATCTAAAATGATGTTAAAATCTCGACAATATGTGATGAGTTTTACTACGTTGCTTGTTTGATATTTCTAGCAAGCTGCTCTTTTGTACCTTGATATAACTTGGAATAACTCAAATGGCGACGTGGTTGATACGATTTTTCAGTTTCTTTCCTTTAATGTAATGCAAGTGCGTATGATCAATATAAAAAAAGGTCTGGATTTACCCTTAGAGGGCTCGCCACAGCAAGTTATACATGACGGTTCTGCTGTCAAACGTGTAGCTGTGCTTGGTGAAGAGTTTATCGGTATGCGTCCAACCATGCATGTTCGTGTGGATGACCAAGTCAAAAAAGGCCAGGTACTTTTTGAAGATAAAAAGAACCCAGGCGTCCTATTTACTGCTCCAGCTTCTGGCACAGTAAAAGAAATAAATCGTGGTGCTAAACGTGTGCTGCAATCTGTTGTTATTGAAGTAACAGGCAGTGAGCAAATCACCTTTGACTCTTTCAAAGCAGACGAGCTTGCGAGCTTAGAGCGTGAAAAAGCCAAAGAAGTACTTATCCAGTCTGGTCAATGGACAGCACTTCGTGTTCGCCCATTCAGCAAAGTAGCGGCTGTGGATGCAAATCCTAGTTCTATTTTTGTGACCGCAACTGACACAAACCCATTAGCTGCAGATCCTGCAGTAATAATTGCCGAAAATGCGCAAGCATTTGAAGCGGGTCTTGCTGTTATTTCGCGTTTGACCGATGGCAAAGTATTTGTGTGTAAAAAAGCAGGTAGCCAAGTTCCTAGCTCATCTATAGCTCAAGTAGAAGTACATGAGTTTGGTGGTGTGCATCCGGCTGGCCTCGTTGGCACTCATATCCATCATCTTGATGCAGTTTCTGTTAGCAAACAAGTTTGGCATATTGGTTACCAAGACGTTATTGCGTATGGTCACTTATTCCTTACTGGTGAAATTTACACAAATCGTGTTATTTCGCTTGCAGGTCCTCGCGTTAAAAACCCACGTTTAGTGAAAACACAACTAGGTGCTTCATTGGATGATTTAGTGGCTGGTGAGCTAGAAGACGGAGATAACCGTGTTATTTCTGGTTCTGTTTTATCTGGTTCTATTTCAAACGGTGTTCATGCATTCTTAGGTCGTTACCACGTTCAAGTATCTGTTTTACTTGAGGGTCGCGAAAAAGAATTGTTTGGCTGGATTGCACCAGGTAGTGATAAATTCTCTGTAACGCGTACATTCCTTTCTCACCTTGCGCCGAGTCGTTTATTTAAAATGACAACGTCAACAGGTGGTTCAAAACGTGCCATGGTACCAATTGGTAGCTACGAGCGCGTAATGCCGCTAGATATTTTGCCTACTCTATTATTACGTGACTTAATTGCACGCGATTTAGACAGTGCAATTTCATTGGGCGCGCTTGAACTTGATGAAGAAGATTTAGCGTTATGTACCTTCGTTTGTCCAGGCAAATACGAGTATGGTTCTATCCTACGCGATTGCTTAACTACGATCGAGAAGGAAGGCTAGAGAGATGGGTTTAAAAAAATATCTAGAAGATATCGAGCCGAATTTTGAAGCCGGTGGTAAATATGAGAAGTTTTATGCACTGTATGAAGCAGCTGCAACTATTTTTTATACACCAGGCTACGTAAATAAAGGCGCGACACACGTACGCGATAATATCGACCTAAAACGCATGATGATTTTAGTGTGGATGGCGACGTTCCCAGCTATGTTTTTTGGTATGTTCAATATCGGCCATCAGGCCGCAGGTGCTTTAGCACAAGGTTTTGAACTAGCAAACACGTGGCAAGTTGGTTTGTTCCAGTTATTCGGTGGTGAATTAATCGCTGATGCAGGCTGGGGCGCTAAGATGTTCTATGGAGCATGTTTCTTCCTGCCTATCTACGCGGTAACATTTGCAGTAGGTGGTTTTTGGGAAGTAATATTTGCTTCTGTGCGTAAGCATGAAATTAACGAAGGTTTCTTCGTTACTTCAGTATTATTCGCACTTATTTTGCCTGCAACGATTCCTTTATGGCAAGTTGCATTAGGTATTACGTTTGGTGTAGTAATCGCTAAAGAAATCTTTGGTGGTACTGGCCGTAACTTCTTAAACCCTGCTTTAGCCGGTCGTGCGTTCTTATTCTTCGCATACCCAGCTCAAATCTCGGGTGACACAGTATGGACAGCAGTAGATTCTTTCTCTGGTGCAACTATGCTAGGCCAAGCATTTGTTGGCACACTTGATTTTGCAAACATGGAATTATGGTGGAATGCGTTTTACGGTTTCATTCAAGGTTCTGTAGGTGAAACATCTACACTTGCATTATTAGTAGGTGGTTTGTTCTTAATTTACGTTCGTATCGCTTCTTGGCGCATCGTACTAGGTGTATTCCTAGGTATGGTAGCAACTGCATTTTTACTAAATGCTGTTGGCTCAGAAACTAACCCTGTATTTGCAATGCCTTGGTATTGGCATTTAGTACTTGGTGGCTTTGCGTTCGGTATGTTCTTTATGGCTACTGACCCTGTATCAGCTGCATTTACTGACAAAGGTAAATTAGCATATGGTCTATTAATTGGCTTTATGGTGGTTATGATACGTGTTGTGAATCCTGCTTTCCCAGAAGGTATGATGCTAGCAATCTTATTTGCTAACTTATTCGCTCCACTGTTCGATCACTTTGTAGTGCAGGCTAATATTAAGCGGAGGTTGGCACGTAATGTCTAGTAATAACGAATCAATCGGTAAAACGTTATCAGTTGTTGTCGCACTATGTTTAGTGTGTGCAATCATCGTATCGTTTGCTTCTGTACAGCTTCGTCCTTTACAGCAAGCTAATAAAGAAAAAGATATTCAAAGTAATATCTTGGCTGCTGCGGGTATCGATAAAGTTGAAAATGTTTTAGAAACATTTGATGCAAAAATCGAAGCGCGCGTTGTAAACATGACTACAGGTGAGTTTGTAGATACAGACCCAACAATCTTTGACTTTGAAAAAAGCAAATATGATGCAGCGCTAAGTGTTTCTCTTAAAGAGAAAGGCGTTAAAGATATTGCTGGTATTCAACGTGTGACTAAAGAGTCGCCGGTGTATATCTCTAAAAAAGAAGATGGCTCAGTTGATGCAATCATTCTTCCTATCCAAGGCTACGGCTTATGGGGCTTAATGTATGGTTTTATCTCGCTTGAAAGCGATGCTGAAACAGTTAAGAGCATTATCTTTTACAAGCATAATGAAACCCCTGGTCTAGGTGGCGAAATTCAGAATCCACAGTGGACAGCTACATGGGAAGGTAAAGAACTTCCAATTCAAATTGTTAAAGGTACTGCGGGCAATGATGAGCATAAGATCGATGGTCTTTCAGGTGCTACATTAACGTCTAACGGTGTTGATCATGCAGTTGATTTTTGGACTGGCGAAAATGGCTTTGGCCCTTTCCTTGCGAAAGTACGTAAAGGAGCATTGAAATAATGGCTGATACTAAAGAAATGAAGGCGGTCCTATTTGGTCCGGTTTTAGCTAACAACCCAATCGCACTACAAGTACTTGGTATTTGTTCAGCGCTAGCGGTAACGTCTAGCTTAAAAAATGCGTTAATCATGTCAATTGCATTGACACTAGTAACAGCGTTTTCGAGCTTCTTTATCTCGCTTATTCGTAACCAGATCCCATCATCTGTTCGTATCATCGTACAAATGACAATTATTGCATCATTGGTAATCGTTGTTGACCAAGTATTACAGGCATTCTCTTACGCTACGGCAAAAGAGCTTTCTGTATTCGTTGGTCTAATCATTACTAACTGTATCGTAATGGGTCGTGCTGAAGCATATGCGATGAAGTCGCCACCAATTATGTCTTTCCTTGACGGTATTGGTAATGGCTTAGGCTATTCTGTAGTACTACTTACTGTTGGTTTCATTCGTGAGCTATTCGGTAAGGGTTCACTATTCGGTGTTGATATTATCCCATTAGTACAAGATGGCGGTTGGTATCAGCCTATGGGTCTATTGATCTTACCACCGAGTGCATTCTTCATCATTGGTTTATTCATATGGGTACTTCGTACTTATAAGAAAGACCAAGTAGAAGCTAAAGCGTAAGGGGCAGATAGTGGAACATTATATTAGTTTATTTGTAAAAGCCGTTTTTATTGAGAACTTAGCGTTGTCATTCTTCTTAGGCATGTGTACTTTTTTAGCAGTATCTAAAAAAGTAACTACATCAATTGGCCTAGGTATAGCGGTTATAGTTGTATTGGGTATTTCTGTACCTGTTAACAACTTGGTTTACCATGCGGTACTTGCACCCGGTTCACTTACTTGGTTAGGTTACCCGGATGCAGATCTTAGCTTTTTACGTTTCTTAACTTTCATTGGTGTTATTGCAGCACTAGTGCAAATACTTGAAATGGCATTAGATAAGTTTTTCCCTGCACTATACAACGCGTTAGGTATCTTCTTACCACTTATCACAGTTAACTGTGCAATATTTGGTGCGGTATCATTCATGGTTGAGCGTAACTATAACTTCGGCGAGTCTGTTGTTTATGGTATTGGCGCTGGTGTTGGTTGGGCACTTGCAATTACATTACTTGCAGGTATCCGTGAGAAACTGAAATATTCAGACGTGCCAGACGGCTTACGTGGTTTAGGTATTACCTTCATCACTGTTGGTTTAATGGGACTTGGCTTTATGTCATTCTCTGGTATTTCACTGTAAAGGGTAGCGAGGATAAATCATGGATTATCAGATTTTCTTAGGCGTTGGTGTTTTCATCGCTATCGTTGTACTACTAGTTTTAGTGATCATTGGTGCTAAATCTCAGTTAGTTGCAAGCGGTGACATCATCATCGGTATTAATGGCGATAAAGACAAAGCCATTACTACATCAGCAGGTAATAAGCTTTTAAGTGCATTATCTGAGTCAGGTATTTTCGTATCATCTGCTTGTGGTGGCGGTGGCTCTTGTGGTCAGTGTCGTGTTCACATTAAAGAAGGTGGCGGCGATATCTTGCCAACTGAACTTGATCACATATCTAAAGGTGAAGCCCGTGAAGGCTGTCGTTTAGCGTGTCAGGTAAATGTTAAAAACGACATGGAAATTGAACTTGAAGAGTCAATTTTCGGTGTTAAAAAATGGGATTGTGAAGTTATCTCTAACGATAACAAAGCAACGTTCATTAAAGAACTTAAACTGCAAATCCCTGGTGATGAGTCAGTGCCTTTCCGTGCGGGTGGTTACATCCAAATTGAAGCGCCACCTCACCATGTTAAATATGCAGATTTTGATGTTCCTGAAGAATATCGTGGCGACTGGAACCATTTTGGTTTCTTCGATCTGGAGTCAAAAGTAGACGAAGAAACTATTCGTGCATACTCAATGGCTAACTACCCAGAAGAAGAAGGCATCATTATGCTTAACGTGCGTATTGCTGCTCCGCCTCCGAGAAACCTAAGCTTGCCATGTGGTAAAATGTCTTCGTACATTTGGTCACTTACAAAAGGCGACAAGGTAACTATTTCAGGTCCATTTGGTGAGTTCTTTGCTAAAGACACAGATGCAGAAATGATCTTTGTTGGCGGTGGTGCTGGTATGGCGCCAATGCGTTCACATATCTTTGACCAACTTAAACGTTTAAACTCTAAACGTAAGATGAGCTTTTGGTATGGTGCACGTTCTGAACGTGAAATGTTCTACGTAGAAGATTTTGACGGCCTAGCCGCTGAAAATCCTAACTTCGTATGGCATACAGCGCTTTCAGATCCACAACCTGAAGATAACTGGGAAGGCTATACTGGCTTTATCCATAACGTGTTATTTGAGAACTATCTTAAAGATCACGAAGCGCCGGAAGATTGTGAGTACTACATGTGTGGTCCTCCAATGATGAACGCTGCAGTTATCACTATGCTTAAAGATTTAGGTGTTGAAGACGAAAATATCTTATTAGATGATTTTGGTGGCTAACACTAATACCAAAACAGTTTAGTTTTGGTTAAAATACCAGCCTCGTAGCACTTGTGTTACGAGGCTTTTTTTATTCTTTAATTTTATCAATCTATTAAGTAGAGCTGTTATGAATCGAGTAAGTACTTCACAAGGCATAATGGCCTTTTTACTAATCACACTGATCTTATTACTGTCTGGGTGTGGTGAAAAACCAGAGTCGAGGGAAACCTTTTTAGAAGGTAAGACTATGGGAACCACTTATCATATTAAATATTATGATGAGCAAACCCAGCTATCGGCCTCACAATTACAGCTACAAATAGACGCTGTTTTAAAAGATGTAAATCAGTCTATGTCTACTTACATAGAAGACTCTGAAATAAATACATTTAACAGATTACCTGCAAATCAAGTGATGCCAATTAGCGAAGATTTTAGGGCTGTTATATCTGAGTCTATTCGCTTAGGTGAATCAACTAAAACACTTGATGTAACCATGGGACCTCTCATTGACTTATGGGGCTTTGGTCCTGATAAAAAACCAACCAATCGCCCAACAGATGAAGAGCTTGCTTCAATGGTTGAAAAAATAGGTATTGATAAGCTTATTTTAAATGAACAGGGTTTAGCTAAAACAGTTAATGGGTTAGAGCTTTCGTTTTCAGCAACGGCTAAAGGCTACGGTATCGACAAAATAGCGCAGCTATTAGAAAGCCACAGTATTACTAACTACATGGTTGAGATTGGTGGTGAGCTACGTATAGCGGGTGAAAAGCCAAATAACCAGGATTGGAAAATTGCGATAGAACAACCAGATGCACAACCTGGAGAGCGTAAAGTACACCGTGTTTTATCACCAGGTACAAGTGGGATCGCAACATCAGGTGATTACCGTATTTTTTATAAAATGGATGGGGAGATCTATACTCATTTAATTGACCCTGTAACCGGCATGCCTATTAAGCACGACTTAGTGTCGGTAACTGTGCTTCATCCAAGCGCTATGACAGCAGATGGTTTAGCGACTGCTCTTACTGTGATGGGTATGGAGAAAGCTCAGGCATATGCTCAGCAGTACGATTTGCCAGTGTATTTAATAGGTAAATCAGAAGAGGGTTTAGTTACTTATTCAAGTCCTGCATTTAAACCTTATTTATAGTATGGTGCGGTCTTGTTTATTTCCACGTTATTTGGGTATATAATAGCAGTTGCTCAAAAATGTTTGAGTTTAATTAATTGCTGATCAATAGGGGCTAAGCAATGTCACTTTTTCTTCTTACTTTTGGCTTACTAATTTTAATAGTGTCGGCTATGGCCGTTGGTATGATCGTGCAAAAAAAATCTATGGCAAGTAGCTGTGGTGGTTTAGGTTCGGTTGGTATTGATAAAGCCTGTGATTGCGATGATCCATGTGATAAACGCAAAAACCGTTTAGCTAAAGAGCAAGCCTGGAAAGAAAATCAAATTATTTAAGTTCTCTTAAATATTAAAAAGCG
>NZ_WTKW01000207.1:0-7661 GCF_011378745.1 Pseudoalteromonas sp. Z1A6 | reverse complement strand
TTAAATATGATTTTTTAGAATTTAACTAGAAATTAAACTAATTAGTTTGTAGCTACTTAGCCCAAAAATTAGGATTAAAACGGGTAGGGTTACCAGGTTTAACACCAAAGAGTTAGTGTAGTTTCCCATAACCCCTTTTTGATTAACCAGCCATACAAGGTAGGTGCTAACAATAGGAAGTAATAACCCGTTAGCCGCTTGCGCGAATATAATCACCGCGACAGGGTCTAAACCGAGTGAGGCAACCGCAGCACCAAACAATAAAATAACAATAGCAACGCCTTTAAAGCGTGCGTTACTCATATCGTTTGACCAACCTAACATGCCACACACAGCATAAGCACCCGCAAGTGGCGCTGTAATAGCACTAGTTAAACCTGCTGCAAACAAGCCAATAGCAAAAAAGTAATGAGCGGCATCACCAAGTAATGGCTCTAGCTGTACGGCCATGTTAGCCGCACTAATTTGCCCCGCATCTGTGCCATAAAATGCAACCGATGCAGTAGATAAAATAGCGAGCGTGATCACACCGCCTAAAGTGATTGATAGGCCTGTATCAACATTTGTTTGTTTAATCACTTTTTGCATGTCGCTGTTACTGTCGTGTCTAGCAGCGAGTACGCCGGAGTGTAAAAATAGGTTATACGGCACAATGGTAGTGCCAACTAAAGCGAGTATGGTTGTAATAGAGCCTTCAGGCATACTAGGAATAAAACCAGCAAATACATCACCCAGTGAAGGCGCTGCCATTACAAGTGTTGAGATAAACACTAAGCTCATTAAAATAACGAGTAAAATTAGCGCGTTTTCAACCACTTTATGTTTGCCGCTATACAGTAAAGCTGCACTAAAAAAAGCAATAAGTGGTGTCCATAGTTGGGAGCTAACTTGAGGGAATATTTCAATTAATCCCATGCTAGCGCCACTTAAGTTACCCGCTTCATAAGCTGCACTGCCCACACCAATCGCGCTAATGACTAAAAATATAGCTAAAGATTTGAATAAGGGCGTTTGAATATGTGCTCTGAGCGCTTGAGCTAAATCTTGCCCGGTAGCAACGCCAAGGCGCGCCGCCATAGATTGTAATAATATAGTGGCAACTACTGAAAACAGTAATGTCCATATAAGTGCAAAACCAAAGTTTGCACCTGCCACGCTGGCGGTAGTAATGGTCCCTGGTCCAATGAAGGCAGCGGTGACGAGCAGTCCTGGTCCTAATCGCATAATTGGCCTTAATAGTGCTATTGCATGTTGCTATTTAAAGTTACATCTAACGTTTAAAACCGATATTTATACGCGATGCCGATTGTGTCATTGCTGCCACTTAAATTAAGTGCCTTGCAGCGACAATCGCCCCTTGGCAGGTTCTCTTTTAACAAGCATATGTTAAAAAAGGTCGCGTAGGATACCAATTTATATATAAATTTAAAGGGGATACAGTGCGTTTGGATAAAGTTTAAGCTAAAAGTGGGTATGAGTAAGTGTTACAAGCTAAGGTTCAAAGTTAAAATAACGCTTGCTGCACAAACAAGCAGGGTATTATATGCAGTAAATTTTAAACGAATATATAAGCCAATCGAGTTAAATAGGTGATGCCGATGTTAATATCAGCATCAGTGTATTTACTTTATTAGCGATTTAATCGCTTCTAAGCCTTTTTTTAGGGTATCTGCATCGGTAGCATAGTTAATACGAATACACTCGTGCTTGTGCGCCCAGCTGTCGTCAATGCCGATAAAAAAGTTGTGACCTGGGATCACATACACGTCTTGCTCTTTAAGCTTTTGATACAATGCCTCGCTTGTCATTTTTGCATCTTTAAACCACAGCCACATAAAAAATGCGCCTTCAACTTTGTGCAAATAAACAGGCAGCTCGGCAAATACTTCATCAAACAATTCAATCGCTATGTGTGCTTTATTACGATAAAAAGGCAGTACAACATTACGGCACAGTGGCAGTAGTTCGTTGTCGTTAATTAAGCGTGTCACTAAGCTTGGGCCAATACTATTTGGCGATAAAACCATGCTGCCGTTTACGCGGCCAATTGCTTTAATAATCTCATTATTAGCAACCACAATACCGCTGCGTAAACCCGGTAGGCCCAGTTTTGAAAGTGACATACATAAAATAATATTTGAGTTCCACGTTAGGTTTGCATCGGTGTAAATACAACCTGGAAACGGATCGCCATATGCGTTATCAATAATGAGTGGAATACCATATTGCTTAGCGAGCAAATCAAGGTGCTTTACTTCATCGTCAGTAATTACATTACCTGTTGGGTTAGTAGGGCGTGATACGCACAGCGCGCTTATGCTGTTGTCGTTTGCTAGTGTTTTTTCAACTGCTTTAAAATCAATGACGTATTTAAACTGTTTTGATGTGCTGCCTGTATTTAAAATTTCGATATCAGGCTTTATGGCAACAAACATATCATCAGATAAACCTTGGTCGGCATAACCTATGTACTCTGGCGCAAGGGGAAATAAAATCTTTTTATGGCTGCCATCCGGCATTTCACCTGCCAACATATTAAACAATACAAAAAAGTTAGCTTGGCTGCCATTACCAAGTGCTACGTTATCGGCGCTAATATCCCATGCGAACTCTTTACTTAGCTGGCCAGCTAATGCAGCTCTAAACTCGTCGTTACCAGTCGGGCCGTCGTAAAGGCCAAATACCTGCGATACCTTGTTACTGGCAACGAGTTTTTGTAATTCACTTAAAAAAACCTCATTTACTTGTGGTACTAATGCGGGGTTACCGCCACCGAGCATAACAATATTAGGATTGTTGCTGTTTTTAGCACCACCTAAATCTTCCATTAACTGAGTAATGCCGTTGGGTTGTGTGAATTTAGTGCCGAAGTTTGAGTAGTTCATAATGCATAGCGTTTGTTAGTAATGGGGAGGGCAGTATAGCGTAAATAAAGGGCTTAAATCCGATGATGAGAATAATTCAATACTTAGCTTAGTAGTTGGCTATGACAATAAAATTTCTATAAAACAAAGGCTAAGTTAAGATTTTTTAACGCCGTATAAAAACTCTTCGCCGCAGTCCATATACAAATCAAATTTGGTCATAACTTTGGTGAACATGGGGGCGTGTAAAAACTCGTTTAACCATGCGCGTACATGCGTGTATTCACTTTGTAAGTACCAATGTTTATCTACACGGGCAAACTGTCTAATAAATGGTAGCAGGGCATAATCGGCTAGACTTTTTTCATCGCCCATTAAGTATTTATGCGTGGTTAGTTTTTCTTCAAATTGCTTAATAAATTCTTCGCAGGCTTTTTGGTAATAAATTTGTGCCATGTCTTTTGTGCGAGCATAAAACTTATACTTTTCAAGCACTGGTTTAAATTTCGTGTCGTTTAGCTTAATTAATTCAAGCATGCGCTCAAGTGCTAATGGGTCTTGAGTATGAAGTAAATTATGCGGATCGTTTTGCTTTAAAGCCCACAGCATAATATCTAGGCTTTCATCTATAACTTGATTATTCGGCAGTAATAAAACAGGCACCGTGCCTTTTGGCGATATTTGCAAAAGATGCGGTGGTTTGTTTTTAGTTTTAATAGCGCGTAGTAGCACGTGTTGCTCTGCCATTAAAATCCCCATTCGTGCACGCATTGCGTATGGGCAGTGTTGTAATGAATATAATAATGGCAGTGTCATTTTATTACTTACCTTAGCTATTTAAGCCTTCAACATATTGCTGACGTGTTTTTACTTTTACCATGTGATTTAACTGATCAGCTGCTTGTGTTTGCCCGCTAATTAAATCTTGAAAATGCGCAAGTAACACGGCTTTATCGAGTTTTTCTTTATCGCCTGAGCCAATGTCGGTTAAATCAATCATGAACTCGTCAAACTTATCGGCGTAATCGGTCACAATATCCATATTTAAAAATTGCTCATGATTATAAATGCTCGGATAGCCGCCTTTTTGTTTATCAATGGCAAAGCTAATGCCTTTAACATTGGTAACGGTTGTTTCTTTTTTACAGCTCAACATACAGCTGGCATCAATACGTGGTTTTTTACAGCCAACGGTTTGCTGGAAAAAACACTGGCGGCTGGTCATCATTAGTATTGGGTGATAAATGCTGTACATCATTTTAAAGTTGTTAGGGCGTTTAATACTGCGCATTTGCTGCTTGTTTATTTCGTTTGAAATAAACGCGCCTTTAGCATTTAAATCCTCTTGTAGCGTTAATAACGCATAAGAGTTTGTCGTATTTAGTAAAGGACCTGCAATCCAGTCAATGCCCATTTGCACTGCTTTGTATGCCACGCCGGTGTTATTACTAATAATAAGTTTAGGTTTCGCCATTTCTAGTAAACGCACGGCTTCGTCAAAGTCTTTACCAATTAACACGGCTGGAAACCACGGAATTAACTGCGGGTGCTCTAAAAATACATTTATGTATTTATCGTTATCGGTTCTAAAGCTTTCAGGCAATTTAAAGTAAATGTCACCGTCAGTTAAATTACATAAGTGAGCGTCTTTTATGTCCGATATTAAAACAGAGAGCGTCGTTTTATTTTCGGCTTTTTCGTGATTCACTAGTTTAGGTAATTCAACAGGGGCGAGTACGTCTTTGCCTTCGTTTAATAAAAACGCGACCTGCTTTTTAATACGCGCTAGCTCTTTAAACGGAATGCTTAAGTTGTCGCCGAGGTTTGTGTAATCCATATTTTTAATTTCAAAATTGGCATTACTAAACGTTTTAAAGCGCTTATCAATGGCAGCAATATCAACAACTGATTTATCAGCGGTATGCATAACCATTTGCGATTGCACTTCAAAGCGCTGAGATTGCTCAGTGTTTAAATTCGCGCTTTCATTTATTAACGAACTATCGTTTTTATCGTTAATAACCAGCGTTACTGTAAATGGCTGATTTAACTGTCCTGAAAATTCAAAACGAAGCTCACGCTTTGAAATATCTAAAAACTCAATTTTCTTTTTAACTAATGAATCAATTTCACTTTTTTGAGTAGAGAGCTCTTGTTGCGCATCGTAAATTTGTACAACCGAAATAGCGTTACTTTTTTCGTTTGCGTGATCAAAGCTATGGTCGCGCGGATTGTCGGTAAACATGTTTTTGGTCATGTCGCCGGTTAAAAACTTATTAGTAAAGTTACGGTTAAAGACTTTATACAAGCTTGAATCGTCTTCAATTAAGTTACCGGTTTGTACAAAGGTATCAATTTGCTTGCGCCAGCTATCAATCACTGTGTGTACGTAGTTAGCGCCCTTAATACGGCCTTCTACCTTTAACGAGTCAACGCCCGCAGCTACCAACTCTGGTAAATCAAAATAGGCTGAATTGTCTTTTAAGTTTAACGGATGCTTGTTACCCATAGCCGTAGGCTCGTATTCGTCACGACATGCTTGTGAGCAACGACCACGGTTGCCCGAGTTACCCACACTTACCGAGCTTGAGTAACATTGCCCTGAAAACGCGATACATAAAGCACCATGTACAAACACTTCGGTTAATACATCGCATTTGTGCGCTACGTCGGTCAATATTTTAATTTCAGTTAAGTTAAGCTCGCGTGATAAATTTACCCGTGTAGCGCCAATGCGCGCTAAAAATTCAACTTGTGATTCGTTATGCGTAGTTAACTGAGTTGATGCGTGAATATGCAAAGTAGGAAAGTGCTTTTTAACAATATTGAACAGCCCTAAATCTTGCACAATAATGCCATCGAGCGTGGTATTTACTAGCTGATTTAATAGCTTAAATAGCGCACCCATTTCATGCTCTAATATAACTACGTTTAGCGTTAAAAATATTTCACAGCCGTATTCATGCGCTAAGCGCAGTGCGCCGTTAAGCTCATCAAACGAAAGATTAGACGCTCGGTTACGTGCATTAAAGGTATCTAACCCACAATAAACCGCATTAGCACCGGCTACAATGGCGGCTTTTACCGCGTTTACATCACCGCCTGGGGCTAATAGTTCAATCTTTCTACTCATTACAACTTCACTTTGCTCATATTTAATTGTCGCGAATTTTATCTGTTTAGGCGCGTTAATGCTATTTATTGAGGGATATAATAAATACATAATTAAAAGACTGTATAAAATTGTAATCAAGCTGACTGATTTATTACGTAAACATGTAATAAAATGATAGTTTATAAGCAAGCTAGACTTTCAACTTTACTTAGGCGATACCCATCAGTAATCAAAATATTAAACAGTTAAATACAGATTTAAACGCTCAAGAAGCTGTAATTACCAACACTCACCTAAAAATAGCCACATTTAACCTGTTTAACTACCTTGAGCCACCCAACGCGTATTATGAGTTTGAGAAAATTTATACCGCGCAGCAGTGGGCTAAAAAGCAGCGTTGGATTGTTGATTACTTAATAGAGCATACCCCTGACGTGATTGGTTTTCAGGAAGTGTTTAGTATTGATTCGTTAAAAGAGTTAGTGGGTGAGCAAGGTTATGATTACTTTGCAGTAGTTGATGAGCCTGAGGTGATTGACGACTTTATTTATAAGCGGCCTGTAGTGGCAATAGCCTCTAAATACCCGATAGTTGAAGTGGCGTCGGTTGAGCATGATAGCGAGCTTGCAAGTGCGCTTGGCCTTAATAGTGAGTTTACTTTTAGTCGCAAGGTATTAAGAGCGACCGTTACTTTGCCGCACATAGGCAATACTGATTGTTATGTGGTGCATTTTAAATCTAAGCGCCCAATGATTAATGTTGATGAGCACAATAAAGAGCTAACAGCCGAGAAAAACATAATAGAGATATTAAAGGCGAATGTAGCGGGCGGCTGGGGCTCAACTATTCAGCGTGGCAGTGAAGCTACATTGCTAATGACACAAATGATTGCTCGACGCGAAGCGACGCAGCAACCGATGGTATTAATGGGAGACTTTAACAATGAACTTGCGGATGGTGTATTAAGTCATTTACTGACAAATACGCTGCGTTTTGCTCCCGCGTTTGATGCTAAAACCTACTTAGCTAAATATTGTTTAAATGACTCGTGGGATTTATTTGTAAAGTTGCAGCTAAGCAATGATAAGGTTACAAGCGACGATCTAATAACAAACGATGTACAAAGTGATTGTGATAGCAATAATAGTGAAGTTATTGATTTAGATGATAAAAGCCAAATAAAAAATACAAAAATAACAAACCCAGCTCCGTTAAGAACGCCTACACATTACTACGGCACTAGCAGCTCTGTACTTGATTACATTTTATTGTCGTGTGAGTTTGACGCTAGTTACGATGACAGCTTTTTTGAAGTAAGCGCTTATAACACTTACGACAGGCACTTAATCAACCCCGAGTACGAGCGTGATGATTTAACTACCGACCATGGTGTTGTTTTAGTTACGCTTAAATTGAGATCATGAACGGTCTTTTATGTATGAATTAACACTAAACCTTGTTTATGGTTGATTACTCTGCAGCAGAACTCACGTGCTAGTGCACGTTCTGAAAAAGCCATATCAATAGTTAAACCAGCATTAAAAGAGCAGCTTTTTTATTAAAGGGTTTAAATACTGTGCCCCTATATTTATTCGGATATTTAAAGAACCTGATACTCTTTTTGGCTTAATCTTATATTTTTGGAGACTAAAAAAATAAGCCGTTTTTGGTAGGGCGTACCT
>NZ_WTKW01000206.1:0-7710 GCF_011378745.1 Pseudoalteromonas sp. Z1A6 | reverse complement strand
GTTTTTAATCTTTTTTCCGTTAGTTGCCATTATTGGCTGTATTAGCTTATTTATTACGGCAATAGGTAACGGTCCAGATATGGTTGTTGACGACTACTACAAAAAAGGTAAAGCAATAAACTTAGAACTGACTAAGTTTGAAAAAGCAAAAGCACTTTATTTACATGGCGAATTAAATGTAACCAACGACCGTGTAAGCTTTAAGTTTACAAAAGGCGACAGCAGTAACGTGCATGTATTAAAGCTCTCGTTTTATCATCGCACCATTAAAGCGCATGACTTTGAAGCAACACTTACTCCTAATGCCAATCAGGAATTTACTGCATTACTTAATGAGTATACACAAGGCGCCTACTCAGTATTTATTGAGCCAATAGATGGCAGTTGGAAAATGAAAGAAAATATAACGTTACCAACTGAACAAACCGTTTTAGTTACTCCTAATTATAAGTAGTAATAACTATGTCTAACTCTTGCTTTCATTGCCTTGAAAGTGTGCCAAACGGATTTAACGCAAACGTTATAATTGACGATATAGCTCAGCCAATGTGTTGCATTGGCTGCCAAGCTGTTGCACAAAATATTGTTGACCAAGGTATGACCGATTACTACAAATACCGCACCGTACGTGCCGGTAAAGTAGAACAGCTAGTACCTGAGCAACTCGCATTTATAAAAAGTTATGACAACGAAGATATTCAAGACGAATTTATAGCTACTAACGATAATATCTCAGAGGTATTACTGAGCGTTGAAGGTATAACCTGCGCTGCTTGTGCATGGCTTATCGAAAAACAACTTTTAAACTTAAATACTGTAAAACGGGTTGATGTAAATACATCCACCAACCGCGCGATGATCCTATGGGATAAAACCAACACTCCATTGAGTGAAGTTATTACTTCCCTAGCTAAAATTGGCTACAAAGCATACCCGTTTCAATCAGATGTTGAAGCTCAGCAAAAACAACAAACTGCCAAAGCCTATATTCGCCGCTTAGGTGTTGCTGGTTTAATGACCATGCAAGTTATGATGTTTGCATTTGCCATGTACTTTGGCATGTTCTCGGGTATGGATAGCAATTTTGAACAGTATTTTAGATGGATAAGTTTAATACTTGCATCTCCCGTTGTTTTATACAGCGCACTGCCCTTTCTGACCAATGCTATAAATGGCTTAAAAGCAAAACATCTCAATATGGATTTACCCGTATCACTGGCTATTTTTGGCGCATTCGGTGCAAGTTGTTACGCCACATTTATGCAAGTGGGCGAGGTCTATTTTGAATCTGTGTGTATGTTTACCTTTTTACTGTTATTAGGTAAATATCTTGAATTTAGAGCGCGTTTAAAAGCGAGCGAATTTACTGCCAACTTACAAAAACTACTGCCATTAACAGCGCGTACCATTAACGAAAGTGGCGAAGAGCTTATAATTGCGGCTAAAAAACTAAAACTTAATGACGTAGTACTTATTAAAGCGGGTGAAACGATTCCTGCCGATGGCGAACTTATTAAAGGCAAAACCACGGTTGATGAGTCAATGATGACGGGGGAGCACCAACCTGTCACTAAATTTATTGGTCACAATGTCTATGCTGGTTGCGTTAACCACGACGGCGTTATTGAAATAAAAATTAATAAAATTGGTCAAAATACGCTTTTAAACCAAATTATACGCCTGCAACATAACGCTTTAACCAAGCGCCCTAAACTGGTTGAAATTACAGATAAAGTTGCGCAATGGTTTATAGCGTGCCTGCTTATATTTGCTTCACTTACAGCTATTGGCTGGTATCAAATTGACCCAGAACATGCATTTTGGATCACTATTTCGGTTTTAGTTGCTACCTGCCCGTGTGCCCTGAGTTTAGCCATACCTACCGCGCTCACATGTGCAGTGGCAACGCTTACCCGCAAAGGCGTATTAATAAAACAAGCGCATGTGCTCGAAACGCTCTCACAAATTACTTTATTTGCATTTGATAAAACAGGCACACTTACGCAAGGTAAATTTAGCCTTGATGAAGTAGATATAATCGATAAACAGTATACAAAAGCTCAAGTGCTAGATATGGCAGCCATGCTAGAGCGTTATTCTGAGCACCCTATCGCCAGTGCATTTGATGAGTTTACGCCAGCTCACCGCAGTCTTAATAACGTTGAAGTACACCCAGGGCTGGGAATTAGCGCACAAGATGCAACTAATCATTACGCAATTGGTAAAAGTGGTTGGTTTAATAGCAAAAAATCGAATGCACAAGCGAGCTTGTATATAAATAAGCAAGTTGTTGCACGCTTTTACTTTGTTGATAAAGTAAAAAGCGATGCTAAAAAGCTTATAGACTCACTTCAATCGCAAAACTTAACGTGTCACATGTTAACCGGTGACGCGTCAGATGCTGGGCAAAAAGTATCAAAGCAACTTAAACTTGAAAGTGTGCAATTTGGATGTTCTCCACAAGATAAACAAACCGCCGTTGAGCAATGGTCTTCACAAAATGAAGTCGTTGCAATGGTAGGTGATGGTGTAAACGACAGCCCGGTATTTGCTAGTGCGCACTTATCTATTGCTATGGAAACCGGTGCAGACATATCAAAAAATAGCGCCGATGTAGTGCTTCTTAATAGCGATTTAGCCTCCATTGGTCACTTACTTAATGTAGCAAAACAAACCAGACGTATTATTAAGCAAAATCTTGCGCTGTCTTTATTGTATAATGCTTCAATATTACCACTGGCAGCGTTGGGCTTAGTTGCTCCTTGGATGGCTGTTATTGGCATGTCTGCCAGCTCAATTATTGTGATTAGTAATTCACTAAGGCTATTAAAGTTATGAGCATAATTTACATTTTGATCCCTATCGCCATTTTATTCGTCATTATTGCTATTGGTGTTTTCTTTTGGGCAGTGAAAAGCGAGCAGTTTTCGGATTTAAACAAGCAAGGTCATAGTATTTTGTTTGAAGATGACAAAGAGCAACATAAAAAAAGTAATGATTGACCCTCTTTATACCAGCGCTTTTTTAATGGGGCTAATAGGTAGCGGTCATTGCATTGCTATGTGTGGCGGTATTGCAAGCTCATTACAACTAGCAAGTGACAAACGTAAAACATTTACCTATTCATTTGCTTATAATATTGGACGTGCACTAAGCTATATGGCTGCTGGCGCACTTGTTGCTGGTATTAGCAGCCAATTTGCAAGGCAAAACACCTCCTTCTCTTTAGTACTTTCGTTCATTGCAGCTATTTTTATGCTCCTCGTTGGCGTGTATATAATGCGCTTGGGCCCTACTTTGCAATGGTTAGAGAAAATTGGTAAAACCTTGGTGTGGCAACACATTGTTAAACTAAATAAATATTTAATGCCTATTAACTCTCCTTTTAAAGCCCTAGGTTATGGTGCTTTGTGGGGATGGCTGCCTTGTGGGCTTGTATACTCAGCGCTTACATGGGCGATGACCAGCCCAAGTGCCCTTGACGGTGCCTTAGTTATGCTTTGCTTTGCTTTGGGTACTTTTCCCGCGATGATCACATTAGGCATTACCGCGCAAAAACTAAATACTATTATTAACCATCCATGGACCCGAATTGTATTAGGCAGTGTTATAATTTGGTATGGTATCTACTTATTGATTATTGCAACTGACAAACTGGTACATTAATCTATTCGCATTATTAACCTTTAAGGTTATTTTGCAGTCGTGTATAAAAATTTAAACGGATTAAATTATGGATTTCTCTCAAAGTCGCGCTAAAGGTAATTGTGCTATTAGCTGTAATAACTGCAGTATTAGTCAATTGTGTTTGCCATTTTCACTCAATGGCCAAGAAATGGACAAGCTTGACGAAATTATTGAGCGAAAAAAACCACTCCATAAAGGCGACTATCTATTTGAATCAGGTGCACCTTTACAGGCTATTTATGCGGTTCGTTCTGGTTCATTTAAATCGTACACGTTATCGGAGCGAGGTGATGAGCAAATTACCGGCTTTCATTTAGCGGGCGACCTAGTTGGTTTTGACGCAATAAGTAAAATGACTCATCCCAGTTTTTCGCAAGCACTTGAAACGTCAATGGTGTGCGAAATCCCATTCGATACTCTTGATGAACTATCAGGAAAATTACCAAAACTTCGCCAACAAATAATGCGTTTAATGAGTAGCGAGATTACTTACGATCAAGAAATGCTGTTATTACTCAATAAAAAATCAGCAGAGGAACGCTTAGCTAGTTTTATTTATAACTTGTCGGAGCGTTTTGGTGAGCGTGGTTTTTCGCGTAAGGAATTTAGATTTACGATGACTCGCGGTGAAATAGGCAATTACTTAGGCCTAACAGTAGAAACCATTAGTCGTTTATTGAGTCGTTTTCAAAAAGCTGACTTAATTAAAGTAGAGGGTAAATTTATTACAATTTTAGATAATGATGCCTTGGCTAAAACAGCGGCGATAGTTAAGCCTCGCTAAATCAAATAGTTTGATTTAGAACAACAATTTATATGCTACCCCTTTAACTGTTTTATATTTACGTTACACTAAATGTACACCCGTTAGGTAAATGGAGTAGCATATGAACACTATTAAACGCATTATTGCGGTTATTGACCCCACCAAAGATGATCAACACGGTTTAGCACGTTCAATAGATTTAGCTAAAAAATCTGGCGCAAGTATTACCGCCTTTATGACGGTTTACGACTTCTCTTACGAAATGACAACTATGCTATCTGGCGATGAACGCGAAGCAATGCGCGATGCCGTACTAAAAGATCGCCAGCTATGGCTAAACGATTTAGTGTCCCCTTACAAAGATATAAATATTGAAACCCAAGTGGTTTGGCATAATCGTCCTTACGAAGCCATAATCGATACTGTCATTGATGAAAAGTACGATTTAGTAATTAAAGGCACACATCAACATGGTGCACTTAAATCAGTTATTTTTACCCCGACCGATTGGCACTTAGTACGCAAATGCCCAGCCCCGGTATTATTTGTAAAAGAAATGGCATGGCCAGCAAACGGTAATATTTTAGCTGCTGTAAATGCGGTTAGTGAAAACGAAGAACATGTAGCACTTAATAAACGCGTTATTAAAGACGCACAATATTTATGTGAACTTGCCAACGCAAAACTTAATTTAGTTAATGCCTACCCTGCAACTCCTATTAATATTGCCATCGAAATTCCTGAGTTTAACCCAGGACTTTATAACGAATCAGTTAAAAAGCATCATCATGAATCAACCAATGCACTTGCTGCAGAGTTTAATTTAAACCCAGAGCAATGTTTTATTGAAGAAGGCCTGCCAGAGGATGTAATCCCTGATGTAGCGAAGCGGTTAAATAGCGAATTAGTTGTTATTGGTACTGTAGGCCGCACGGGCTTAAGTGCCGCTCTTGTAGGTAATACAGCAGAGCATGTAATTGATAGCCTAGACTGTGATGTACTGGCACTCAAACCCGATGGTTACGTGAGCCCTATGGCAAAGGATTAATTTTAAGCTTTATGTGCAAGTTATAAGCGAGTTATTTTTACGTGTTAATAAGGCATGTTTAAATCAATTTTAATTACATCCTAAACTCGCATATTCAGGTGGTTTGGGTATAATACGCCCCTTTATTTTTAGCAAATAACTTTGCTGTATTGTTTTACTAGGGGGCGTAATTGTCACACTCAGATCAAGCTAAAGCTCAATTTAACTTAAATAAGCTGCAAAAGCGTTTACGTCGCCAAACTGGTCAAGCCGTTATGGACTTCAATATGATTGAAGAGGGTGACCGTATAATGGTATGTCTTTCTGGCGGCAAAGACAGCTACACAATGCTTGAAATGCTTCAACATTTAAAACGTGTAGCACCTATAAAGTTTGACCTAGTTGTTGTAAATCTTGATCAAAAACAACCTGATTTTCCTGAGCATGTTTTACCCCAGTATCTTGATAAATTAAATGTTGAATACAAAATTGTAGAAGAAGATACTTACAGTATTGTTACCGATATTATCCCTGAAGGTAAAACAACGTGTTCACTTTGCTCACGCTTACGTCGTGGTATTTTATACCGCACAGCAAAAGAGCTAGGCGCTACTAAAATAGCCCTTGGGCATCACCGTGACGACATGATTGAAACATTGTTTTTAAATATGTTTTACGGCGGAAAGCTAAAAAGTATGCCGGCTAAATTAATGAGTGATAACGGCGAGCATATGGTTATTCGCCCACTTGCATACTGTAAAGAAAGCGACATAAGCCAATACGCATTTGTACAAGGTTACCCTATCATTCCGTGTAACCTATGTGGCTCGCAAGAAAACTTACAGCGTAAACATACAAAAACAATGCTCGCTAAATGGGATGCGGAGCACCCAGGTCGTATTGAAAGCATTTTTACAGCAATGCAAAACATAGTGCCTTCACATTTAGCTGACGCCGACTTGTTTGATTTTAAAAACTTACAAACAGGTGAAGTAATTGATGGTGGCGATATAGCCCTTGATAAACCAGATATTCCTAAAGTGCCTGTTGCTAATGAGCTTGATGAACAAGAAGCGCCAAGTGTAGTTACTATAAATCTAAGCTAACAAATTTAAGGGGGTTGTATTTATGTACAACCCCCTTAAATTTACCAATTCAGCATTGCGTTCTATTTTTAACTCTCAGCTAAGCCTTGTAAAAATTCCAAACTTAACTTTTCTTGTGCATTAGCCTGATATGGTAATTGCTGCAAGCTATCGTACGAAAAATCGTTAATATCAAAATGACTTATTTCACTATTCCCAAAGCTGTTTCGCTCACCTGGGCTTGGCGACATTCTCTCAATAACAAAGTCGCTTAAGCGCATATCTGTAATGCCTTGTGGTAATACCGACCAGTGGGCTTTCAAATTAAGTGTTTGGCTTCCTTGTGCTAACCGCTCTTTAGATACTAAATGAGCAAGTGGTGTATCGCCACTGTATAAATTAGCCCTAACACGATACAAACCACTTTTTACTACCGCTATGTTAGCTGGCAAAATCATGTTTTCGTTTTGTGCATAAGCAGTTTCAAAACCTGTTAAAGTTGCACTAGGCGGCATATATTGAATTTGTGCAACTACGGGAACTTTTTTACCGGCAACATCACCCTCTACAAACACTTGTAAGCTACGAGGGTAATCTTCATCCTCTTCAAATGTTATAATTGCTTCACCGTCACGCGCATTGCCTGTATGGGTATTTAACACTTCTTTTGTATCTGTATTTGCAAGCTCAACGACCACTTTTCCAAGCCCTTGAGCGCTTATCTTTATTGTTATTTCTTCTGGGTATACAAAACGATATTGCTTAAGACTTAACGTTAAAGCATCGCCACTTTCATCAATAGGGCTCGATACCGGGTAGAATTGATTTGGCTTTAATCGATCTTCATCTAATGGACTCAATGGCTGAGAATAAGGAGGAAATTTAAGTGCACTTTCATATTGCATAACCACTTGCTGCGCTGCTTTTGTTAAGTCTTCATTAAACGCGATTTGTTTTTTTGATTGTGTTTTTTTTGCTGTAGGTACATCTATAGGGATCACTTTTACTGGCGATAAATCAGCTACGCTCGCACTGTGTTTAACCTGAGGTGTTATTGGCTCAGCAACTTTATGAGCATCATTTTTACCTGTAAACCATAGCGAGAATAAAATAGTGCTAATAATTAAAGCAACGACATAAAATTT
>NZ_WTKW01000205.1:0-7713 GCF_011378745.1 Pseudoalteromonas sp. Z1A6 | reverse complement strand
TAAATTATTTTATTAATTTTGGAATATCTATTTATCAATAACGTTTTTGTTATTTATAATTGTAAATATACCATTCCTTAATAAAAAATACCTAGGTTTCATAGGATTATGTAATTAGAATTTAGTTAATAGCACCCTTATAAAGGTGCTATTTAAGGTAATTAAAAATTGGCTTTAGCGAATAGTTAAACCGTTATTATCAAACTTTAATACTTTATCTGCTGGTGCGCTTAGGTAAATACTGTCGCCATATTTTAGTGGGCAATCACCATCTGCTTTTACTGTTACGGTCCCTTTGCCTTCAATATTTATATGTAAAAAGCTCTCCGATCCTAAATGCTCAATTACACCTACAGTTCCAGCCCAAGTACCTTGCTCAGTAGAGAGTGTTATATGCTCTGGTCGTATACCAATACAGCTAACATTCGCATCTTCATTTTGTGGAGCATCTATAAAATTCATTTTTGGCGAACCAATAAAACCAGCTACAAATTTGTTTACAGGATTTTTGTAAAGCTCTAGAGGTGTACCTACCTGTTCAATAATACCGGCATTAAACACAGCAATTCTGTCTGCCATTGTCATGGCTTCAACCTGATCGTGCGTAACATAAATCATTATTGTGGCTAAACTTTTATGTAATTCAGATATTTCTAAACGCATATTTACACGTAGCGATGCATCAAGATTTGAAAGTGGCTCATCAAACAAAAATGCCGACGGTTGACGTACAATAGCGCGCCCTATTGCAACACGTTGGCGCTGACCACCCGATAATTGCCCAGGTTTTCGGTCTAAATAATCGGTTAAATTAAGTATTTTAGCGGCGTTTGCAATTTTACTTTCGATTTCTGCAGGGCTCACTTTTGCTCTTTTTAAAGGAAAAGCAATATTGTTACGTACGCTCATATGCGGGTATAACGCATATGATTGAAACACCATTGCTAAGCCTCTTTTAGCAGGCGGTGTTTTTGTAGCGTCAACGCCATCTATTTCTATATTACCGCTGGTTGTATCTTCAAGCCCTGCAATCATTCGTAATAAAGTAGATTTACCACAGCCCGACGGACCAACAAAAACGATAAATTCGCCATCTTTTATTTCTAAGTCGAGTGGCTTAATTACGTTAACTTCATCAAAGTTTTTAGTTACTTGTTTTAGTGTGATGCTGCCCATGTGTATTCTCCTATTTTACTGCGTCGAAACTTAATCCGCGCACTAATTGTTTTTGACTAAACCAACCAAGTATTAAAATTGGCACAATGGCCATGGCAGATGCTGCCGATAACTTAGCGTAAAATAACCCTTCAGGGCTTGAGTAACTGGCAATAAATGCCGTTAAAGGTGCAGCATTAGCAGCGGTTAAAATAAGAGTCCAAAATGCCTCATTCCACGACAAAATAACATTTAACAATAACGTTGATGCTATACCAGGTAAGGCTATTGGCAATAAAACATGAAATATCTCTTCGCCAATTGTTGCGCCATCCATACGTGAAGCTTCAAGTATTTCGTTTGGTATTTCTCTAAAGTAGGTGTAAAGCATCCATACCATTATTGGTAAATTAATCAGTGTCATTACAATCACTAAGCCTAACTTTGTATCGAGTAACGCAAAGTCACGAAACAATAAGTAGATAGGAATAAGCACGCCTACTGGTGGTAACATTTTGGTTGAAAGCATCCACATTAATAGATGCTTTGTTTTTTTAGTTTGAACAAAAGCCATAGACCACGCAGCAGGTACGGCAATTAATAAACCAAGTAAACTTGAACCTAATGATATAACCACTGAGTTCCAAAAATGGTTAAAGTAAGGTGAACGTGACAATACATCTCGGTAGTTTTCGAGTGTCCAATCGAACGCATATAAACTGGGGCTTACTGAAATTGCTTCGGCTTCAGTTTTAAAACTGGTGATTAGCGTCCACAAAATAGGAAAGAAAATCATACCGCTTATTGTCCATGTAGCAATGGTATAAATTAGTTTGGAACGACGGCTATCTTTTATAGTCATAATTAACCCTCCAAGTTTTTGCCAATTAAGCGCATTAAGAATATAGCGACAATATTTGCGATGATAACTGCAACTATGCCCCCTGCCGAACCGCCGCCTACATCGAACTGAAGTAGTGATTGCGTATAAATTAAGTACGTAATATTGGTTGATGAATACCCTGGACCACCACTTGTGGTCACTAATATTTCGGCAAAAATTGATAACAAAAATATAGTTTCGATTAAAATAACGGCCGTTACGGCGCGCGATAAGTGCGGTAATACGATGTAGAAAAACTTACTAAATGGACCTGCGCCATCTAAATCGGCAGCTTCTAATTGTTCACGGTCGAGTGATTGTATTGCTGTTAGCAGTATTAATGCTGCAAACGGTAACCACTGCCAAGAGACAATAATGATGATTGAAAATAACGGCATTTGAGCAAGAAAATCTATTGGCTCAAATCCGAGCCAAATTGCAAAGTGCGCAAATAAGCCATTAACTGGGTTCATTAGCATGTTTTTCCATACCAATGCCGACACAGTTGGCATTACAAAAAATGGTGCAAGTACCATTATGCGAACGTAGTTTCGACCCCATATTGCTTGGTCTAGTAAAATAGCTAAACCAATACCACCACAAATGGTGATAAGTAAAACACCGGTTACTAGGTAAAGTGTGTTAAAAAATGACTCAAAAAATGCCGGATCAGTTAGAAAAAATTCGTAGTTTAGAAAACCTACAAATTCTTTATCTCCTGGTACTAATAAATTGTAATCGATAAATGAAAAATACAATGTCATGCACAGCGGTACTATCATCCAAGCAAGTAATAAAATTACACTAGGAAGTAGCATAAGCCGTGCAAGCGTGCGCGAGTTAGTTGTTGCCATATGTAGACCTTAAAAAAGCCAACTCTATTTACTCTTAGCTACCGAGTGAAAATCAGAAACCCTTGATAGCGTTTATAACCAACAAGTAAATAGAATTGACATAAAATACAGGGTAAGCGTGAGGGCTTACCCGCCTATTACATGCTATTTGGGATAGCGAGCTTTACGCATTGTTCGCTCAACAAGGTGTTGAGATGTACTAAGCGCTTGTTTTACGGTCATTTGGCCTGTTAATGCAGCTGAAAACTGTTGGCCCACAGCGGTACCAATTCCTTGAAACTCAGGAATAGCAACAAACTGAATACCTACATAAGGCACCGGTTTAACGGTCGGGTTTTTAGGATCTGCAGATTGGATAGAATCTAACGTAATTTGTGCAAATGGTGCAGCATCCATGTACTTTTGGTTGTTGTAAAGGGATGTACGTGTACCAGGGGGGACTTTAGCCCACCCTTTTTTATCAGCTACAAGCTGAGTATATTCTTTAGATGTTGCCCAGCTAATAAATTTCATCGCGGCATCTGGTTTTTTACTACTTGCTGGTACAGCTAAAGTCCATGACCATAACCAATTACCACGTTTACCTAAGCCGTTATCTGGAGCAAGTGCAAAACCTACTTTATCGGCAACTTCAGAGTCTTTTTTGTTAGTAACAAATGCGCCTGCAACGGTTGCATCAATCCAAATACCACATTTCCCGGTTTGAAATAGTGCAAGGTTTTCGTTAAAACCATTTGCAGATGAACCAGCTGGTCCCGACTCTTTCATTACATCTACATAATACTGAAGGGTATTTTCCCACTCTGGGGTATTAAACTGTGGTTTCCAATTTTCATCAAACCAACGCGCACCAAACGAATTAGCCATTGATGTAATAAGCGCAACGTTTTCGCCCCAACCTGCTTTACCACGTAAACAAAGGCCATAAACACCTTCTTTTTTATCTGTCATCGCTTTAGCAGCTTTGCGTATAAAGTCCCATGTTGGCGCTTTAGGCATTGTCAGCCCCGCTTTTTCCATTAAATCAGTGCGGTACATAACCATTGAGCTTTCACCATAAAATGGTGCAGCATAAAGTTTGTCATTAATTGTTAAACCGCTACGGATTGCAGGGATTAAATCGTCTAAATCGTAGTTTTCACCTAAACTATCTAACTCTTTTAACCAATTTTGTTTGCCCCAAATTGGTACTTCATAAGTACCTATGGTCATAACATCGTATTGACCGCCTTTTGTTGCAACATCGGTAGTGACACGTTGGCGAAGAATGTTTTCCTCTAAAGTAACCCATTTTAGGTCTATATCAGGGTTTTGGCTGGTAAAGTCACTACTTAACTCTTTCATGGTGATCATGTCACCATTGTTAACAGTCGCTATTGTTATGGTTTCTTTTGCCGCAGCGCCCATGCTTATAAAGCCACACGCGAGCATAATTAATTTATTTTTCATCGGGTAATTCCCCATACACGTTATGTTCTAACAAGTGCTATTAAATTTCAATCTATTGCCAATTCTATATATGGCAGTTTTAAAGCATAAAACTGCCCGCAAAGTGCCTTTTTAGGCGCTTTGTATAAATAGATAGACTAGTTGGATAATGATTTAAAATTTAACAGATATTTCAGAAGTGAAGCCGTCAAATCCTTTACCGATTTGGCCGCCCGAATTAACACCTTCTTCTTGGTTAACATACTCAACTTTTAAAAGCGTTTTATCGTTAAACCAGTAACCTGCGGCTACTTGAATACGCTCTACTGTGTTGTCTGTCTGTTCAATTAAGTCGGAAGTGTTTTCGGCTTCTGCATAACGAGCCGCTACATATAGCTTTTTAGGGATTAGATATTGTTGTGCTTCAAACACGAAGTACTCAACCGATGAGTCGCCTTCTATTACACTGTTTGAATCAAAAGTCGTGCCATTTTCATCAGCTATGCCGTTTGTACCAAAGTAGGTAATACCGGCAACTGCATTACCAGCGGCATCTGCGAACGTGTAGTCATCAGATGATTTACCAACCATAAAAATTAAGCTAGTTTCATCAGATGGTTGATAAGCTAAGTTAAGCTGGATGATTGATTGCTCAAGCCCTGGCATTGCGCCAACATGAGTGTCACGCTCGTTCGAAGGTGACGCTGAGAAGTTATAGTTTTCACCATCGCCAAAGCGATAGTTTGTTGTGGTTACACCATCAAGACTGGCTACACCGTTTTCAAAACGTAACTGGTCGCCTTGATTGGCTTTTAATAAGTTTAAACCTGCTTTAAAGCCACCTTCAAATTCTAGAGTACCTTGAAGTCGGTAGTTATAACCTCTGTCTTCTTGAAACGCTTCACCGAAACTTGAAGTCGTAATGTGACCTGTAACATTATAAGCACGTACTACACCACTATCGAAAGTTTCGCTGTAACTTAGCTGTGCGCCGTTTTCTGCGGTTGCGTAATCGGTAATACCATTACCAATAAGTGCATTACTTTGGTTATCTGCGCCGTCTTGAAAACCTTTAAATTGAAATGGTGAGCCACCAATATTACCCAAACGCAGTGTTAAATTTGCGTTTTCTTTTGGTGTGCCATAAAGACCTAGTAGGTCAAATTCAACACCTGCAAAATCGTTGTGAAATGAAAAGTCACGATCTTCGCCACCAAAGTCATTAGGCTCTTCTGCAATATCTATATCGGCAGTGATGAACTCGTTAATATGAAATTTAAGCATTAGATTAGCTCTAATACGGCCAAATCCTGATTCTTGTTCTTCATCTTCTGGACGAAATGCGCCGTCTTTAGCTTGAATTGACTGAAAGTTTTGCATTAGTAAAAAGTCTACGTCAACGCGATCTAAATATTCAGAAATATCAGCCTGTGCTGGAGCCGATGTAGCCATAGCTGCCGCTATGAGAGAAATTGCAAATTTAGTCTTTTTATTATTCAACATAATAAGCTCTTTATTTAGTGTGGTGTGTGATGCCAACTTTATTAAATTGCATATTCATTTAATGAAATTGGTATTAATTCAGTGTGTATAGATGAGGCTGGCTGAGCAAAACATTAAATAGTTAATGAAATTGCACTTGTGAGCATAAGCCCATCTACTGAGCATAATCACAGAATGAATTTAGAAGGTCAACGATTTTTTATTACAAAACGTTTACAAAAAATCGAATTTTTATGTAAATATTTTTGAATCAATAAGTTAAGTAGCAAATTTGTTACATCAGATTTTGAGGAAATAAAGTGTAGGATTAAGGGATTTATTGTAGATACGTCATTATTGTTCAATACAATTAATAAAAATATAAGTTAGTAGAAGCTATGAAAGCAGGTAATCCTTTAAAAATAGGTTGTTGGGCAAACCTATAAACAGTTTATTTATTAGTGTTTTTTAAGTAACGTTCTTGAGCTTATGATGGGGTTAGCTTAGTATTAAAGCACTTAGATGTATTCAAAATAGAAGTAACCTACATATGGAATTTGTTCGCCCGCTAGAGCCCATCCTCATTATTGATGACGTTAAGGAAATTCGTGATTATCTAAACCAAATTTTAACTGACTTAGGGTTTGAAGATATATTAGAGAGTGCTGATTTTAGCTCTGCCAAACCTATTATGGACAATAAACCGCCAGGCGTTATATTTGTAGATGTAGATTTACCTGACTCTAACGGTGCAGATATATTGGAATACATTAATAGTACTTACCCGCACACTCATGTTGTTATGTGCTCTGGCCACAATAGTCTCGAAAACGTACAAAACACGTGGGAAATGGGCGCTAAAGGCTTTATTGCAAAACCTTTCAACACAAAAAAAGTAGACACTGTAATGAAGCGTCTTGAAATAATAGAATAATAATAAGGTTAGCATGCATAGTACTGTTACTGCGATTATAGACGATCTTTCGAGTGTTATATTTGGTAAACAACAACAAATAAAACTGGCACTTACATGCTTATTTAGCGAAGGGCATTTACTCATTGAAGATTTGCCTGGTATGGGAAAAACCACTCTTTCTCATGCATTGTCAGCTGTGCTAGGTTTATCGTATCAGCGTATTCAATTTACCAGTGATCTTCTGCCTGCTGATATTCTGGGTACTAATGTGTTTAACTCTACCGAGCACAGTTTTACGTTTCATAAAGGCCCTATTTTTAGCCAAGTTGTTTTAGCTGATGAAATAAACCGCGCCGGACCCAAAACACAAAGTGCATTGCTTGAAGCAATGGAAGAGCAACAAGTAACAGTCGATGGAAAAAAATATACGCTGCCAAATCCATTTTTTGTGATAGCAACACAAAACCCGATTTACCAATCAGGTACTTATCCGTTACCTGAGTCGCAATTAGACCGTTTTTTAATGCGTATTAGCTTAGGTTTTCCACCTAAAGAAGCCGAAAAACGCTTAATTTTGAATATGCAAAAACGAGATTACAGTCAGTTACCTAGGCGTATTAACCAACAAGAGTTAGCGGTAATTCAAACCCAGATTAGCCAAATTACTTTAAGTAGCCCAGTTATTGACTACATTATAGAGCTTGTTAATTATACACGCACAAGCAACGCTTTTGCAGCATCGTTATCACCGCGTGCCAGTATGGCTCTGGCTAAAGCGGCTAGGTCGTGGGCCTTTATTGAGGGTCGTGATTTTGTAATGCCAGAAGATGTTCAAGCCGTATTTGCAAGTGTGTGTCAGCATCGATTAGGTTTGCATAATGAGTCCGGTGAAGCGCAAGTAAACGATATTTTAAAAAACGTTTTAGTTCCGGTATAAACTTTCATGCCAAAAAAAACAGCTAAGCGCCCTTCTTTATTTAAGTCATTTAAGCGAG
>NZ_WTKW01000204.1:0-7748 GCF_011378745.1 Pseudoalteromonas sp. Z1A6 | reverse complement strand
GTATAAATTGTTTAATACTTGTTGAGAGCTTGGGTTCATCGTTTTATCCCTTTATTAATATCCCTTTAAACGATTTTAAAACTAATGTGTAATAACGACAATTAAATTTAAATGTAGAAGCCGTTTATCCTAAGTGTTTACTGAACTATTTAAAATTCTTCAGTTGTACTGCTACGTTATTCTTTTGAATAATGTTATTTTACAATAATTTTTATAATCTCTATATGCTTAAGGTAACATCTTCTTTAATTTTTAGTCTATGACAAGTTGCAAAGGTAAAGAAAACTGTATTCGAAACCCATTAACAGAACTAATTACGCCTACATTTATTCAAACAAATTAAGATGACACCCATCCTAATTCTTAGTTCGTCCAAGTTTAGAGTTTATGATAGGTGATGAGATTGACGCTCCCCAATACGGCGTCAATTTGCCAAACGGCTTAAGCAAATTAAGTACGATAAAGTACTTTAATTACATGCCAGCCAAATTTAGTTTTAACTAGGTGTGGCTCTAAAATTGCGCCTTTAAATGCAATTTTGTCAAACTGTGGGACCATTTGACCGCGTCCAAATTCACCTAAGTCACCGCCTTTTTTGCCCGATGGGCATGACGAATACTTTTTAGCTAAGGTTTGAAACTTTGCACCTTTACCTAATTGCTTAATAATATCTTCTGCAATTTCTTTGTGCTTAACCAAAATGTGAAGTGCATGTGCTGTGTTTGCCATGAAAAAAGCCTTTTATACCGTTAGCTAAAATTAAACGCGGCGATTTTAACACAACCTCATAAACCTAGCATCTACTTATGCTGCAGTGTATTAACGCCTAATTTATAAGTAATGTTTAGCATCATCTGGGTTGGGTATTCTGCAGTACTGATATTTTCCAAATAAGGTATAGCGGTTTAAAGCAACCCTATCGTATAACCAATTATTAAACCTATTTGGCAAAATACTAAATACGTTTGCTAGTTTGTATGGGTAACCAAGTTGCTTAACAACGTTAAAAAAAGCATGACTTTGTGTATACGCTTTGCCGTTTTCTAGGTAAACCATTGAGGCATATTCTGTTGTTGAAAAACCAATATGCGTTAACAACAATTCACCTTTAGGAGATTGCACGCTACATAATTTAAAAATGGTATTGGCATCATTGTTAATAATAAAATTACACCACGCGCTGCACAGCTTACATTGCGCATCAAATAATATAATTTTCTGATTTTGCATCAGTGTAGCTGCATCATCGCTCATAACACCTTCCTTAAATTAAGTACTTTACTGTTGCACCGGCTTTTTTTGTAATTTACGCTGTAACGTGCGCCTGTGCATATTAAGTTGCCTTGCGGTAACCGACACATTGCCATTATTGCTGTGAAGCACTTGTTGAATATGCTCCCACTCTAAGCGCTCCGGCGACATAACTGCATCATCAATAACATTCGATGCCGATGCCACAGGCTCGGTGTTAAGCGCTTTTAATAATGTTGCCATATCAACCGGTTTAGTAAGGTAGTCGTTTGCGCCTAAACGCATTGCCTCTACTGCGGTTGCAATACTTGCAAACCCGGTTAGTAAAACAATATGTGCTTGGGGGAGCAAACTACGCAGCGGCTTTATGAGTGCAAGTCCGTTGTCGTCACCTAGTTTCATGTCTAATAAAACAAAGTCAGGCAATAGTTTACGCGCAGCAAGTAACGCATCACTTTGATTATGCGCCACCTCGCAGGTAAAGACTTGTTTAGTTAAGCGCCTTGCCAGTGTGCTGGCTAAATTAATGTCGTCTTCAATTATAAGTAACTTCATGAGGCGTTATTCTCAGTGTTTACAATAGCGAGTTTAACTTTGGCGACAGCGCCGCCATCTGCATGGTTAAACAAGGTAAGTGAGCCATTTAAACGCTCAAAAGTAACATTTGATAAAAGCACAGCAAGCCCCATTCCCTGATCGCTTGGCATAAGTTGCCCGCCCAGCTCTGCTAATTGCGATGACGAAAAGCCAGGGCCAAAATCGCGAATTAACAAGTAAACGCATTCGCTATGTAAGTTGTCTTGCTGCCAACTCAGCTCTAATTGAGTTTGACCTTGCTTTTGATTGGCGAGCGCGGCGTTTTGCAATAAATTTAAAATAGCAGGCAATAACATCGCATCACTCAATAGCGTTGCTGCAATTGGTGGCGTAATCCATTTAATGTGCTGATCAGGGTATTGCAGTAAAAGTGTGTCTGTAATTTGCGTTTGCAGTTGCTTTACCGTTACATGCTCTTGCGAATTTTTAAGGCGTAATTGCTCTGAGAGTTTTCTAAAGTCGTTAAGCTGTGTACTGCACTGAGTAAGCGGCGCTTGCATGTGCTTAACAATGGGGTTGTTTGGTTGATCTTCTAATAACTCTTCAAACAGTAACTGTAAATTTGCTATAGGGGTCGCAAGTTGATGGGTTATTTGTGCAGCAGCGCCATCAAGGGTAACAAGCTGTTCGTTACGTAATTGTTTTTCACGCACGTTTGCAATAATTCGCTCTCGCTCTTTAAGTGCCCTGCTCATTGCACCAATAACAAGTGCAATTACACTAGCACTTAAAACAAAATTAACCCACATGCCAATAAAGTGACCACTCATATTCATTTGATGCATACTGTGATCGGGCATCTTTATCAGCAAAAAACTGTATGCGGCAATGGCTAACACTGCAATATAAGCTAATCCTTTTTCTCGCAGCGTAACAGCAGCTATCATTATTGGGAGCAATAACAGTGATACAAATGCATTGGTTGCACCGCCGCTTAGCGAAAGCAAAACCGTTAAAAATAATACGTCTGCAGTTAGCTGCATCAACATACCCAAAGGTTTAGCCTGGCTTACATTACGATAAGCAAACAGGCTAATAAGCTGAAAAACAGCCTCAACAGCAATAACAATTAGTAAAGGCAGTAATGCAATTTGATATTCTAGTAAAAAATAAACGCTAAGCACAGCGATTAATTGCACCGCAATAGCGCCGCTTCGCAGCATTAATAGTCGACTAATAGTGGGGTCGGTACGCATTAACAAAAGGTAATTGCCTAATCAAATGTTTAATAAGGGTATTTTAACGGGTATGTGGTTTTTAATCATCATCCATCGAAATTGAAAACGGCGCACAAGGCGTTCCTTGATGAAACACCATCTTCCATTGCCCATTAGTTTGGCGCCAAAGCGACATACGCAATGAATAATTAAATTCACTGCGAGCAGAGCGTCTATAAGCGGCTTGGTAACTTAGTTGTACTACATCATCGCTCAGCATTCGGCCCTTAAAATGCTGATTATAAAATTGTGGTACAACCTCGGTAGGTAAACGGGTAAGCACTTGGTATTTATTGAACGTAGTGCCGTTGGCAGCAATTTCGATAAATTCATCATCGAGTAAAGCATCTAATGCGCGCTCAGATTGGCGAACCTCTGGGTCTAATAACTGGCGCTCAGCGTCAATCAAATGATTAAACAACGACACTTTTATTTTGCTGCTCATAACCTTCCCTATTATTTATAATTTAACTTTACTTTATAACTCATGACACTCTAAAAATACGGTAGTATTTCGACAATAAGTTATCGAATTAATACTATCTGCTTGCATACCAACACTCAAGCCACTAATTTTTATTATAAGAATAGTGATCAACCTGAATATTAAAATTATACTTAGGCTTGCTCTTTTTTAAATCAACTTATACATAATTCTCTTTTAATTATCAGTAATTACAAGCCAAAACACCTTATAAACTGGTCTTGAAAGGCAATTTTTGATATAACGTCTCCATTAGTAACACATGTCAGACCACCTTAAGAGAACATACTATGCCTTACGCACATATCACTGGTTGGGGTAAATGCATTCCACCAGCAAGCATTAGCAACGATGAAATTAGTGAAATAGTTGATACCACCGACGAGTGGATAACCACGCGTACTGGCATTAAATCTCGCCGAGTGAGCCATGTAAGTACCGCCGAGCTGGCAACCGTTGCAGCTAAGCATGCTATTGCGTGCGCAGGCGTTGACCCTAAAGATATTGATTTAGTTATATTAGCCACTTGTACACCTTCTACTGTTGTGGCAAATACCGCCTCACAAGTGCAAAAAAATATTGGTGCAACCGGCGCTGCCGCAATGGATACAAACGCGGCATGTTCTGGCTTTTTATATGCATTGCAAGCCGCTACAGCACAAATTCAAGCCGGTATGATCAAAAAAGCAGTAGTAATAGCTGCAGAGCGCATGACGTGGTACGTAAACTGGTCACGTCGCGATAGCGCTGTTTTATTTGGCGATGGTTCAGGTGCGGTCGTACTTGAAGCTGCAGAAACACCAGCAGGTTTACTGGCAACCAAAACCGGTTGTGACAGTGAAGACCGCGATATTTTACACATCACTAACTTTGGTAGCGATTTAAATAAGTATGAGCCAATTGGCCCGTCTGATTTATTATTTGAAGGTCGTGAAATATTTAAACGTGCTGTTAAAGGTATGAGTGAAGCGTGTGACGATGTACTTAAACAAGCCGATTTGAGCCTTGATGACATTAATGTACTCGTTCCACACCAAGCTAACTTACGTATTATTCAGGCTATTCAGCATCGTTTAAAAGTACCTGACGAAAAAGTAATGGTTAACATTGGTGAGTATGGTAATACCTCTGCTGCTACGATTGCTATTGCGTTATGTGAAGCCGTTGAGCAAGGGTTAATTAAACCGCATTCAAACATTATGTCTGCTGCATTTGGTGCAGGCCTTACGTGGGCTGCAAGTTACATAAAATGGGGCGAACGCGTAACGCCTATTAGTGTAAGCGATGCCGCTTTACCGCCATGTGATAAAACCGGTTTAGAACTTGTAGCACCGGCCGTTAAAGCATGTAAAGAAGCGCAGCCAAGCTAACACGAGATGTAATAAGCCACATTTAAAACGCACTTATTTAAGTGCGTTTTTGCTTTTTAAGGAATTAAATTTGAAACTTTTAGGGATTCATCACGCTGCGATTATTTGTAGTGACTACGCACGTTCTAAACACTTTTATAGTAATGTACTTAAACTTAACGTTATTAATGAGCACTTTAGAGCTGATCGTAATTCATATAAATTAGATTTAGCCATGCCCGATGGTAGCCAAATAGAGCTATTTTCGTTTGATGGAGCGCCTGTAAGACCAAGCTATCCCGAAGCACACGGCTTAAGACATTTAGCTTTTAAGGTAGCGGATGTACAGAGTGCTAAAACGTATTTAGAGTCGTGCGAAGTAAACGTTGAGGATATTAGAGTGGATGAAATAACCGGCAAAAAGTTTACCTTTTTTGCCGATCCAGATAACTTGCCACTTGAGCTGTATGAGGTTTAACACTCATAAGCTCAAGTTCTTACTATTGAATCAAAAACTTATTTATTAAAACGGTTTTGTAAGTAGTTAAATACAGCACGAATACCTAACGCTTCACCACCCGTTGGACGACCTGGTAATGCACGTAAGTTCCACGCCATTACATCAAAGTGTACCCACGGTGTTGTTGGTTCAACAAATTCTTTTAAGTAAAGCGCTGCAGTAATAGCACCACCAAACGGTGTACTTGCGCAGTTTGCCATATCGGCTACATCACTTTTTAGTAAGCTTTTGTATTGCTCAAACAACGGAAGTTGCCAAACAGGGTCGTGTACACTTAAACCTGCATCAATAATACCGTTTGCTACATCGCGCTCTGTTGAGAAAAAGCCCGGAAGCTCTGTGCCTAATGCAACACGACATGCGCCCGTAAGAGTAGCAAAATCAATAATTAGTTCAGGGTTATCGTTTTGTGCTTCACTTAATGCATCACACAAGACTAAGCGCCCTTCAGCGTCGGTATTATCAATTTCGACCATAATACCTTTGCGCGTTTTAATTACATCGCCTGGGCGAAATGCATTACGCGATACTGCATTTTCAACAGCAGGTACAAGCACTCGTAATCTAATTGGTAAATTAGCTGCCATAATAAGCTGTGCTAGTGCAATTACGTGCGCCGCGCCGCCCATGTCTTTTTTCATGTTACGCATGCCAGAGCTTGGCTTTAAATCAAGTCCACCTGAGTCAAAACATACGCCCTTACCTACTAGTGTAATTAATGGAGCATCTGTCGCGCCCCATTTTAAATCAAGTAAACGTGGTTTATTTTCGCTTGCACGACCCACCATGTGAATAGTCGGGTAGTTTTGCTCTAGTAACTCATCGCCAATCCACTGTGAAAATTCGCCATTGTAAGTTGCAGCTAAATCTTCCATTACTTGCGATAAATGTTGCGGCATCATATCTACCGCTGGCGTATTAACTAAATCACGCGCAAGTGTAATAGCATCAGCTTGTTGGCTAATACGCTCAAACAACGCTTTATCGCTAATGGCTAATTGCGCTTTTGCTGTTGGTTTTTCTTTGTATTCACTAAATTCATAACCACCAAGCACAAACCCTAAAGCAACTTGCTCTACAAAAGCGCTCTCGCCTTGAATTTGATAAGTACCAGTAGGAAGTGTATTTGCTAAATTACCCGCTGCCCAAAAATCATCGTTGCTTTGCATTAAACAAAATACGTGGCTTAACTCGCCAGTTTTAGCATCAGGGATTAAAGCAACACCTTGCTTTTCAAAACCTGTATTAGTTAACCAATTTTGTATAAATGCAGGCTGCTGTGCTTGCCAGTCAGATAATTCGTTTTTAAGAATAAAAGATAAAGGAATACCAGAAGATGTATGACGTAGTAATGCACTCATTAAAAAGCTCATATAATATAAAAATGGTACTTAAGAGCATATCAATAAGCGCACCTAAAAGGTATCGCTAATTTGAAGGGATTTTAGTTACTTTTTTAAGCTATTTTTGGATTCTTGCTTTTGATTTTCTTGATCTATTTTAGCATCAAGTTCTTTAATAGATTTGTTCATATTAAACGAACTTGGCAGTACATCAACTCCCACTAAACTCCCTAATTTAACAACTAAAGGAATTGTAAGCGGGGCAAAAGGTAATACTGCAAACACACCGAGCCCTAACCCTTTCAAAATATCAACAAACTGTTCATTAGCGCGTTTTAATTCTTCTTTACTTGTTTGGCCTTGGGTATAGCGCCTATAAATAGAAAGCATCTCTTTGGTTTCTTGCCTTTCTTGAGCAAGTGCAATTTTAAGCGCCACCATAGCACGACGAAAACGCAGCTGTTGGCGTTTCTTACTAATTTTAACTACCCGCCAAGGTGCACGGTGAATAACTTTATATAATCGCATAACTTTTATTTTCACACAGCAACACAGGTTCACAAAGAATAATTTACTTACAACATCCTTTAACTTATCCTTTGCACCAAATTAGTATTAAATACATACAACAACACTGAATATGACAAACCAATTACCGCAAAAACCTGAAAAACCAAAATCTGATGAATGCTGCGGTGGAGGCAGTTGCTGCCCCTGCGTGTGGGATGAATATAAAGAAAAATTAGCAACTTGGCGATGTGCACAAAACATTGAAAACCCCACCAAAAAGAAACAAATAAATAACATTTAAATACTGATAACGCATTAATTTTCCTCTCAACAACCCTATTTGCACCTATTTAGTTCATTTTGCCTTTACTTTGCACCACTGTTGCATTTTTTCTTAAATTGAATCTTTTTGTTATCAAATAGTTAATTAGTAATTGCCCTTCCTGTTTTTTATCTATAGTCTGTAAATAGGACTTC
>NZ_WTKW01000203.1:0-7754 GCF_011378745.1 Pseudoalteromonas sp. Z1A6 | reverse complement strand
AAGCCCCGTATGAACGGGGCTTTTCTATAATAAATCTTTACACTGTAAAAGTTAGAAAACTAGAACGGGATATCGTCGTCAAAATCAATGGTTGGTTCCATTGGGTTTGATGCGCCACCTTGCGGAGCACTTTGTGGTTTAGGAGCGAAACCACCTTGCTGTTGTGGTGCACTTTTTTGCTGTGGTGCATAACCACCTTGCGGCTGATATTGATTACTTTGCTGCTGTGGTGCTGGAGCCGGTTTTGGTTGTGCTGCTGGTGCGGCTTGTTGCTGCGGATTATAGCCACTTTGCTGTGCAGCTTGGCCTTGGTTATTTTGACCGTAACCACCGCTTTGTTGACCACCTTGCGGCTGATTACCTTGGTAACCACCACCTTGTTGTCCACCTTGCGGCTGATTACCTTGGTAACCACCACTTTGCTGATCGCCACCACGTGCGCCTAACATTTGCATTTGACCAGTAAAGCCATCTACAACTATTTCTGTAGTGTATTTTTCTTGGCCTTGTTGATCGGTCCACTTACGTGTTTGAAGTTTACCTTCAACATAAATTTGTGAACCTTTACGACAATATTCACCAACAATTTCAGCTAATTTGCCAAAGAACACAACACGATGCCACTCAGTTTTATCAACCATTTGGCCAGTGTTTTTATCTTTATAGCTATCCGAAGTTGCTAAGGTAATATTTGCTACACCATTGCCGTTAGGCATATAACGAACTTCAGGATCTTGCCCTAAATTACCAACCAAAATTACTTTGTTCACACCGCGTGCCATGGAACCATCTCCTATAAATGTTAGATTAAACCAGCTACTTTACGTGCTTGGTCTAGGTCAAATTCTTTATCATTAATCTTTAAATAGCTGCGACTTTCATCGCGAACCACAGTTGCTTCTATTACGCCTGGTAAAGCAACTAACTGAGAAGCAAGTGTTTGAGCATGCTCTTCAGAATCTAATTTGGTCATTAAACTAATAACTTTACTTTTGGGTGGGACTTGCATTTTCCACGCAATAATAAGCCATATTAACCCAACAAGTGCTGCTGCCGCAAACACAGCTTGTGTCGTTGTTGTTTGTGCTACATAGCCACCTAACATACCGCCTAAAAAGGCGCCTAAAAACTGGCTAGATGAGTAGCCGCCCATTGCTGAACCTTTTTGACTTGCTGGTGCTATACGCGATACAAGTGCTGGCATTGTGGCTTCTAAAAAGTTAAATGCCACAAAATAAAGCAGCATACACACAGCAATACCAACTACGCTATTAACCCATACCGACATCGCTAACATACTAATAGTTAACAGGGCTACAGAGCCAATAAAGGCTTGTTTTTCTTTCTCTTTTTTAATGGCCACTATCATTATTGGTACCATTAATAAAAATGCTAAAAATAGCACTGGAATATATAAATACCAGTGATGGTCGGCAACTAAGCCATCTTTAATTAGCTGGCTCGGCAGTACAACAAAAATAGTGGTTAGCGTTAAATGAAGTAACAATACACCGGCATTTAATCGTGCTAACTGCGGATGCTTAATTAGTTTTTTAATGTCGCTAAAGCTTGCTAATGTATCGCCTTTAGGCGCTTTATTAACGGCTTTAGGAACCAATAACGTAACAATAAATATGCCTACAACAGCTAAAACAGCCGTTAACCAAAATACGCCTGCAATACCCCATGAGGCTGCAACAATTGGCCCAAGTAACATAGCAAAAGCAAAGCTCATTCCTATGCTCATACCAATAACGGCCATTACTTTTGGTCGCTGTTCATCACGACTTAAATCTGAAGCAAACGCTAACAATGCGCTGGCTATTGCGCCCATACCTTGTAAGGCACGCCCTACAGTAACCATTTGAATAGAGTCAGCTAATGCAGCCACTACAGAGCCAATAGCAAATACAACTAAACCACCCACAATAACTTTTTTACGACCAATTTTATCTGATAATCGGCCCATAGGTATTTGCAGTACTGCTTGCGTTAAACCATACGCTCCAATGGCAAAACCAATCCAAATAGGCGAAAAACCTTCAAGCGATTGTCCATAAATAGCCAATACAGGCATCAGCATAAACAAGCCGAGCATTCTAAATGCAAACACACTCGCCAGCGATACTGCGGCGCGTTTTTCTCGTGAATTAAGTGAAGATGCGGTCATTATCTGCGTGATCTTACTCTATGAAAAATTGAGGTTGGGATTCTACCATAAGCTTGGCAATAATTAATCGCCTATAAGTAAGGATTTTTCATTGATCAAGGATTAATATTGCTTCGTATTATGCGATACTGAGTAAATAATTTTGGTAATAAACGAGATAGCATGGAAAACATTGAAGTCCGAGGCGCCCGTACGCATAATTTAAAAGACATCAGCCTAACCATCCCACGTGATAAATTAATAGTTATTACTGGTCTATCTGGTTCGGGGAAGTCATCACTTGCATTTGATACACTTTATGCAGAAGGACAACGCCGGTATGTTGAATCACTTTCTGCGTATGCAAGACAATTTTTATCGCTTATGGAAAAGCCTGATGTAGATCACATCGAAGGCCTCTCTCCTGCAATTTCTATTGAGCAAAAATCAACGTCTCATAATCCACGATCAACTGTGGGTACTATTACCGAAATTTACGATTATTTACGACTTATGTTTGCCCGCGTTGGCGAACCACGATGCCCTACACATGATTTACCACTTGCTGCGCAAACCGTTAGTCAAATGGTAGATACTGTTTTGGCACTGCCTGAAGGCAGTAAATTAATGCTGCTTGCGCCTATAGTAAAAGAGCGTAAAGGTGAGCATGTTAAGTTATTAGAGCAGCTATCAAGCCAAGGTTATATTCGCGCCCGTATAGACGGTGAAGTATGTGACTTGTCTGATCCACCAACACTTGAGCTCCATAAAAAACATACAATAGAAGTTGTTGTAGACAGATTTAAAGTAAAAGATGGCTTACAGCAACGCTTAGCAGAATCGTTCGAAACCGCTCTTGAAATGTCGAACGGCGTTGCACATGTAGCATATATGGACGATAGCAGCGCTGAAGAGATTCTATTTTCAGCAAATTTTGCCTGCCCCACTTGTGGCTATGCAATGACCGAACTTGAGCCTCGTTTGTTTTCTTTTAATAACCCTGCGGGTGCGTGTCAAACGTGTGATGGATTAGGCATACGCCAATATTTTGATCCTAACCGTGTGGTGCATAATCCTGAGTTAAGTCTTGCCGGCGGTGCAATTAAAGGCTGGGATAAACGCAGCTTTTATTACTATCAAATGCTTCAAGCCGTTGCAGAGCACTATAGTTTTGATTTAGATGTGCCTTATCAAGATTTAGACAACGACTCGAAAAAAATTATTTTAGATGGCTCTGGTAGCACTAAAATTGCGTTTAATTACCGTAACGACCGTGGCGATTTAATTACGCGCAATCATGAGTTTGAAGGCGTGTTAAACAACATGAATCGCCGCTACCGCGAAACTGAGTCAAACTCAGTACGCGAAGAGCTTGCTAAATACCAAACAAGCCAAGCATGTCCTAGCTGTAATGGCTCGCGTTTACGCGAAGAATCTCGAAATGTATTTATTGGAAAAACCAACTTACCTGCAATCACGTGCATGAGTATTGGTGAAGCTATGGAGTTTTTTGAAGGGTTAACGCTAACCGGACAAAAAGGCCAAATAGCTGAAAAAATACTAAAAGAAATTCGCGACCGTTTATCGTTTTTAATTAACGTTGGCCTAAATTACTTATCACTTGAGCGCAGCGCCGACACACTATCAGGTGGTGAAGCTCAGCGTATTCGCTTAGCGAGCCAAATTGGTGCAGGCCTTGTAGGTGTAATGTACGTCCTAGATGAGCCATCTATTGGGCTGCATCAACGCGATAACGACCGTTTATTACAAACATTGGTACATTTACGCGACTTAGGTAACACCGTTATTGTGGTAGAGCACGATGAAGATGCTATTCGTGCCGCTGACCATATTATTGATATTGGCCCAGGCGCGGGTGTTCATGGTGGGCATATTATTGCTCAAGGAACACGCGACGATATTTTAGCAAGCAAAGAGTCTGTTACGGGCCAGTTTTTATCAGGCGTACGTAGAATAGAAATACCAAAAGAACGTCACCCAACGAACGACAAATGGCTAGAGCTATTTGGCGCAACAGGTAATAATCTTAAAAATGTGGATTTAAAAATCCCATTTGGTTTAATGACCTGTGTCACAGGTGTATCGGGCTCGGGTAAATCAACGTTAATAAACGACACTTTGTTTAAACTTGCTCATACAGAGCTAAATGGCGCAACAACTGCCGAAGCGGCACCATATAAATCAATTAGTGGTTTAGATCATTTTGATAAAGTGATCGATATTGATCAAAGCCCAATTGGTCGTACTCCGCGCTCAAACCCGGCAACGTACACAGGAATATTTACCGGCATTCGTGAGTTATTTGCAGGTACACAAGAAGCGCGCTCACGTGGCTACAAAGTAGGTCGCTTTAGCTTTAACGTTAAAGGCGGACGCTGTGAAGCTTGCCAAGGTGACGGCTTAATTAAAGTTGAAATGCACTTTTTACCTGATGTGTATGTACCGTGTGATGTATGTAAGAGTAAACGCTATAACCGCGAAACCCTCGAAGTACAATACAAAGGTAAAAACATACACCAAGTGCTTGAGATGACTGTTGAGGACGCTCATGATTACTTTGATAAAATACCGGCTATTGCGCGTAAGCTTAAAACGCTGATGGACGTTGGTTTGTCGTACGTGCGTTTAGGTCAAGCCGCTACTACTCTCTCTGGTGGTGAGGCGCAACGTGTAAAACTAGCGCGCGAGCTATCAAAGCGCGATACAGGTAAAACGCTCTACATATTAGATGAGCCAACAACAGGCTTACACTTTGCTGACATTGAACAGCTGCTTGTTGTACTTCATCGTCTGCGCGATCACGGCAATACAATTGTTGTTATTGAGCACAACCTCGATGTTATTAAAACAGCAGATTGGGTTATCGATTTAGGACCTGAAGGCGGAGCTGGCGGTGGTGAAATACTCATTGCCGGTACACCAGAAGAAGTAGCCGAATGTGAGCGTTCACATACTGGGCATTACTTAAAACCTCTATTAAATAAATAGAGGTTTAGTTGTTACAAATCAATCGGCATTAAGGTTATTTAACTGTCGAGATTACATTTGATTAAAAATAGCGAGAAGACTCACTTCTCGCTATTTTTTTGCTCTAATTTTTCATTTATCAACATAATACAAATCCGCAATAATACTTAACCATTTTGCGGGGCTAAACGTGTCGCTACCTGTGTTAAAAAATTCTCATTTACGACTGCATGGATGCAGAAGGTAGAGCAATGCAGGAGCAATTGCCGAGAGCAACTAAATAGCGAATTTTTTGCCTAGCTATCAACACGTTTTTCCATCCTCAAAATAGATCACTTAATTAAGCGAATTGGTATAACAATCGAAAATGTTATTAAAGAAAAACAACACACTGCTACAAACTTAATCTAAAAAGATAGACACGCCCTAGTCATTCCAACTTATCTGTATTATTTGCATGTCTTTATATTTTGATTCTGTAAATAAAATCTGATTGTTATTACTAATAAAAAATGCGATGGGTTTAAAATCCACGTGTACATCTTGTACTGTTTTATCTTCTAAATTAAGCCGAGCAACTCTTGAAATAGCATCGGAGTAGTAAAGGTAATTACCATTAATGGCAAAAAGTTGCGCTTGTCGCGCGTCTTTAGGCAATTCCCAATTCTGTTTATCTGATAGTTTAATTAACTGATTATTTGTAATCGCATAATTAGTGCCGTCAACGTCTGAAATTAATTTGTTAGCTTTAACACCCTCTAATATAGTTGTGTCTCGCGTTAATAAATTAAACTGAGCAAATAGATTTTCTGAACCACTTCGCTCTAAATAAATTATACTTTCATTATTTTTAGACCATACATAGTTTAGTATTTTCCGCCCTTTAAACTCAGCTATGGTATAGAGCTTGTTCGACATAGCGTCAAAAAATGCAATATCATTATTAATTCTTAATAAAACACGATCTTGCTTACTCGATACTCTTAGTCCGCCAATAGTAAAGTTAGATTTCCCTTCATAAGTAAAGTGACTAAGTTGCTTTGTAAGTCCATTTTGAGATAACCACAACTGACTGCTGCCAGAGCGCTCGGATACAAAAATATGCGCTGGCCCTTTCTCATTAATGACTTCTACAATGTTGTAGTCGTCTTCATCACTTTTGTAGAGTGCTTCATACTCAGGAACATCGCTAAAAAGATTAGTCGCTTTAATTAACGAAAATGCTTGTGTTTTATTTGCTGAGTAAAAAAGGCTATTAGCAGATTGAACTGCAATATAATAAGGTGAAATTGCTGGGGTAACCGTTAGTGTGCGTTTAATGATATTATTTTCATCAAACACAATGGTTGAAAGCTCAGAGTCTTCAAAAACAATCACGCCTTTATCGTCTGCAAGCCAGTCAAACGCGAAGCTAATTATGCTTTTCTTTGCTTTAAATAACCGCTTGGTTTCATGGGTCTCAAAATTGTAGCTAAATACAGAAAAAGGCTTACCCTTTTGACTAAGTACATATGCTATTTTACTACCAGAATGAGATAAACGAGGCATGATTACGCCATACATGACGCCTGGTGGTGGAATCACTATGAATTCTTTCTTAAGTTCTAAATCATATTTATATAAACCTGAACCCTCATGCTCATTTTTATATTCGGTGTAATAAATATGCTCACTACTTTCGTCTACTTGCGCATAACCTGTGTATCTAAGGTCGCACTTCTTAATTAAAGTAGCCTCTCCTATAACAGGAAACTGGCTTAAATCAACGAGTACCATTTCACACTTTTGCTGCTTTAAGTTGGTAGCTTGTAACAACACAGAGCGCTGATTTAACTGCCACGATAAAATGGATACTTGAAAGCCAGGATAGGTAATTTCAACTTCCCTTTGATCAGATAGTCGCTTTACAAATGCATGCATTACGTCATTTTCAGGTTCAACATTTGTATAAGCTAAATATTGTTTATCTGAGGACATCTCAGGGTGAACCTCACTGCCTATATTCCACGTGCTTGCTACCTTATTAACCGTGATCTGTTTAATCTTTTCACTAGAAGGTGCATTAATAAAAAACAACCCAAACCATACTAAAAAACACAGGAAAATAATGACGAGTAAAGAATAAATCAAAAACTTTTTACTATTCTTTTTTTGAACTGGTTTCGAAATAGTTGCACTAGCTATTTCTTCATTTTTGGCAGAAATACCCGGTGAGTCAGGAAAAATATTTGCAGGCTCTTTCGAAACGTTTGCTTGCGTTAAACGCTCAGGTATTACTGTTAGGCTATATCCTTTACGGTAATGCGTTTTTAAAAGCGGCGCTTTTTCAATTGGGTGGGCAAGCTGCTTTCTTAACTCTGAGATTGCACGGTTAATCGCATTATCATCAACAAAGCTCTGTTGCCACACACTCTCAATAAGCTCTTGGCGGGAAACGATTTGTTGAGGCTTATCTATAAAGTGGAGTAATAACTTTACTAAAAGTGGATCTAATTCCCTTTCTAAATGGTTTGAAGTAATCACACAGCGATTACTAATAAATTGCCAAGGTCCGATTTGATAATTCATAGTCTTTACGTATTTTTATTTTTATAAACCGTATCACATCTACACTTTA
>NZ_WTKW01000202.1:0-7775 GCF_011378745.1 Pseudoalteromonas sp. Z1A6 | reverse complement strand
CTATAGCTTACTGTAATCATTTAAAAATAAAAAAGATTACACTTAAATTGCTAACATGACTTATTTGTTTAATTGAGCTGAGTGTTTGATATCCAGCTAGCTTTAAACGCTAAAAAATACTTAAAAGCTGCGAAATATCTATATAAAGTGGTTAATAGAGCATAGTTGATTTGGTATAACGGTAAAACTGCGTTAAAGTTTGCAATGAAATTATTAGAGGATAAATACGAAACGATGTCGGAAATTCAATTTTTAAATGTAGATCTTGAGCTTGAATCAAAGCAAGATATTAGTTTGCTAGTGGCAGACTTGAAAAAAGTCGCGACGATTTTACATTATGACAAAGACGAATACCGTCAATTAGCGCGTATTGAAGCAACAGGTGTAGTAAACACGCCTGACAAAGCAATAAACCATATATGTGAGCTTATTGAATCGTGTTCGCGTAACGCGCTAAAGCAATGGTTAAGCTGTTCACGTAGAACGTTTGATATTGGTTTTGAATCAGGCACTTCCCCTAAGTGCTTTAATCAAGCCTTAGATGCAGATACATTACTACGTATATCTGCGATTGGTGCGGGTATGGAAATTACAATTTACCCAATCGAAAAGTAACTATCTTCGCTCTACGACTGCTGCGGTCATTTTTGATACGCAGCACAGCTCATTGCGGCTATTTGTAATTTTTATTTCCCACACTGAACTACGTTTGCCAATATGAAACGCTCTTGCCGTTGCTGTTAAAGTGCCGTTGCGAGATGCTTTTAAATGACTTGCGCTAATTTCCTGCCCCACGCAGTAAAATTTTGTAAAATCGACAACAAAGTTAGCTGCATAGCTGGCAACTGTTTCGGCAAGTACAACGTTAGCACCGCCGTGAACCATTCCCATTGGGTTATGATGCTCAGGAATTGCCGGCATAGTGGCTACTAAGTAATCATCACCAATTTCAGTGACTTCTATTCCCATGGTTTTCATTAATGTTCCTTGGCCATCAATGCCTTGTTCTAACTGCTTGCACAGCTCTAAAGTGATGGGCTGGTACCAAATACTCATAATGACTCCTTTGCTTTTTTAATCATTTATAAACCTAGCGTTAGTTATATCCCTAAAATGTACACAAGTGAAATTACTTTGGCTATTTTAAGGCTTAATTTAAATTTGCGATTTTTATTTAACTGTATATACTCACAGTTAAATGTACTGTATGGAAAACCAGTTGTATGCGACCATTAACGAACCGCCAAGCTCAAATACTCGAACTAATTAAAGTTTTTATTAAAGACACTGGTATGCCTCCTACACGTGCTGAAATAGCGCAAACATTAGGTTTTAAAAGTGCCAATGCTGCTGAAGAACATTTAAAAGCACTTGCTAAAAAAGGCGCAATTAAAATGAAACCAGGTGCAAGCCGTGGTATTCAGTTAATTGAAGAAGAAGAGCCAGAACAATTAGGTTTACCGCTTATAGGGCGTGTTGCTGCTGGTTCACCTATTTTGGCGCAAGAGCACGTTGAAAGTCACTGCAAAATCGATCCATTAATGTTTAAACCGGCTGCAGATTTTTTACTACGCGTTAACGGTATGAGCATGAAAGATATTGGTATTATGGATGGTGATTTACTTGCTGTACATCGTACTCAAACCGCTGAAAACGGGCAAGTTGTTGTTGCCCGCCTAGACGAAGACGTAACTGTAAAACGTCTTGAGAAAGCGGGTCGTAAAGTATTACTTCATGCTGAAAACGACGATTTTGAATCTATTGAAGTAGATCTTGAGAATGAGTCTTTTAATATTGAAGGCTTAGCCGTTGGCGTTATAAGAAACGCTGATTGGATGTGACTTTAAAAATAGCTTTTAAACAAGCAGTTTTATAAATGCGTACTAATTAGTACGCATTTTCTGTTTTAAATTCGCACTAAAAATAGGGCATAAATAGCTCACTGACAATTTAAGCTGTAAACTTTTTTGCACTTATATTTTCCCCCTCCGAATGCGTTAAACCCCTTTGTTTTGCTCATCTTTTGAACTTCCTGTTACCTAGTTGGTTACTGATTTTTTATTAATTACTCAATATCACCTGATTGTTTTTTATACTAAAACTTGCTTGTTGTTCATTTTTTAGCTAATTATTAATGTGCTGAGCTAATAATAACTCACAGCTTTTTAGTTTTGAGAACACACAATATACACAAACCCGTTGTTGGCGCAGCAAAACCAATCAATATTAAATGAGATTGACTAAAAAAATAAAAATAACGAATTGGCGTTTAAGCCGTATGCCTCTTCGCTTTGCATTCGCAATAGCATCAAAGGAGCCGTCACATGGGTAAACTGACCTCTACCTTGTGGCTTATATTATGTGTTTTTTCGCACCCAGTTTTGGCTAACAGCCAATACAATATGCGCAAAGGCGTAACCGATATAAGCAATAATGTATATCAGCTGCACATGACCATATTTATAATATGTTGTGTGATTGGGGTGATAGTGTTCGCAATTATGTTTTGGGCACTTATTCATCACCGTAAATCTAAAGGGGCTGTACCTGCCCAATTTCACGAAAGCACTAAAGTAGAAATACTTTGGACTGCAATCCCGTTTGTTATTTTAATTGCTATGGCAGTACCAGCCACTAAAACCCTAATTGCAATGGAAGATGCCAGCAAAGCTGATCTCACTATTAAAATTACAGGCTCGCAATGGAAATGGCATTATGAATATATGGGTGAAGATGTAGAGTTCTACTCTATTTTATCTACCCCGCAAGATGAAATAGCGAATCTTGCAGATAAAAATCCTAACTACTTACTTGAGGTTGATAAACCTCTCGTACTGCCAATAAATCAAAAAGTACGATTTTTAATGACTTCTGACGATGTTATTCACTCTTGGTGGGTACCTGATTTTGCAGTTAAAAAAGATGCGAATCCCGGCTTTATAAACGAAACATGGACGAACATAAACGAAGAAGGTACTTACCGAGGCCAATGTGCTGAGTTGTGTGGTAAAGATCATGGCTTTATGCCCGTTGTGGTGGTCGCTAAATCTGAGGCTGATTTTAAAACGTGGCTTGCAGATGCAAAGCAAGCTAAACAAAAAGCAGCATTAGCAGATGCCGCATTACTTGATAAAACCCTCCCAAAAGAAGAATTAATGACTTTAGGCGAACAAGTATATATGGCCAATTGTGCTGCATGTCATCAGCCTACTGGCATGGGGTTACCGGGTGTATTTCCTGCACTTAAAGGCAGCCCTATAGTGCTTGGCGATATAAAAGATCACATTGATGTAGTTATCCATGGGCGACCCGGTACGGCAATGCAAGCATTTGCCAAACAGTTATCTATAAAGCAATTAGCAGCGGTTATTACTTATAAACGTAATGCGTGGGGTAATGATACGGGTGATGTTATTCAACCGAGTCAAATACAGGCAGCACTTGATGCCAAAGTGGAGGCGAACTAATGAGTAGCATAGTAGAACAATCTAACGCCAATGAAGCTCATCATGCTCATCACCCAGCTAAAGGTTTTAAACGCTGGCTTTACACAACTAATCATAAAGATATAGGTAGTTTATATTTAATTTTTTCGCTGACCATGTTCTTAATTGGTGGTGGAATGGCCATGGTGATCAGAGCTGAATTATTTCAACCAGGTTTACAGTTGGTCGATCCTCACTTTTTTAATCAAATGACCACAGTGCATGGTTTAATTATGGTGTTTGGTGCGGTTATGCCGGCCTTTACAGGCCTTGCTAACTGGATGATACCACTCATGATTGGCGCGCCAGATATGGCATTGCCAAGAATGAATAACTGGAGCTTTTGGATTTTACCGTTTGCGTTTTTAATCCTATTGGCATCGTTATTTATGCCTGGTGGGGGTCCTGCATTTGGTTGGACTTTTTATGCACCACTGTCTACAACATACAGTAATGATAATACTGCATTGTTTGTATTTGCCGTACATATTATGGGGATTAGTTCAATAATGGGCGCAATCAATGTGATTGTAACCATAGTGAACTTACGTGCCCCAGGCATGACATGGATGAAGTTGCCCTTATTTGTATGGACGTGGTTAATTACTGCCTTTTTATTAATAGCGGTAATGCCAGTGCTTGCAGGAGCTGTCACTATGGTACTTACCGATAAGTATTTTGCGACCAGCTTTTTTGATGCCGCAGGCGGTGGCGACCCGGTGATGTTCCAACACATTTTTTGGTTTTTTGGTCATCCCGAAGTATACATAATGATTCTTCCTGCCTTTGGCATTATATCTACAATAGTACCTACCTTTTCTCGTAAAAAACTTTTTGGCTATGCCTCAATGGTATACGCCACATCCTCCATAGCACTATTGAGCTTTATTGTATGGGCTCATCATATGTTTACCACTGGGATGCCGGTCGCTGGCGAGTTGTTTTTTATGTACGCGACCATGCTTATATCGGTACCTACAGGAGTAAAAGTATTTAATTGGGTTGCCACAATGTGGAAAGGCTCAATAACTTTTGAAGTGCCAATGCTTTTTAGTATTGCGTTTATTGTGCTGTTTACCTTAGGTGGCTTTTCGGGTTTGATGCTGGCAATTACACCTGCTGACTTTCAGTACCACGATACTTATTTTGTAGTGGCGCATTTTCATTATGTATTAGTAACAGGGGCTGTGTTTTCGATAATGGCAGGTGCTTATTATTGGCTACCCAAATGGACAGGCAACATGTTTAATATCACGCTAGCTAAATGGCATTTTTGGCTATCGCTGGTGAGTGTGAACGTACTGTTTTTTCCTATGCATTTTGTAGGGCTTGCCGGTATGCCGCGTCGAATTCCCGATTATGCACTTCAATTTGCCGACTTTAACGCAATCATAAGTATTGGTGGATTTGCCTTTGGTTTATCGCAATTGTTGTTTGTAGCTGTGGTAATTAAATGCGCGCGTGGCGGTGATAAAGTGCCTGCAAAAGTATGGGAAGGGGCAGAAGGGCTTGAGTGGGAAGTTGACTCTCCAGCGCCATATCATACTTTTTCTACGCCGCCGGTAATTAAGTAATGACACACGCACCGCTACTCAAACGTTTGGTACTTATTTGCATAGGCATGTTTGCCTTTGCCTTTGCTTTAGTACCTTTGTATGACGTGTTTTGTGATGTAACAGGGCTTAATGGAAAACCTTCGCTTGAGCAAGCAGAGCAAAGTACACAAATAGTACAAAACCGAGAAGTCGGCGTTAGCTTTACTACTCACGCACAAAGTGGTGCACCGTTTGAAGTTAAATCAAAAGAATACAGTGTAGTGGTAAAACCCGGTGCAATGCGTGAAGTAATGTTTAGTGCTAAAAATAACAGCAACCTAGATAAAGTAATGCAGGCTGTACCATCAGTCTCGCCAGGTAAAGCGGCAAAGTATTTACACAAAATAGCCTGTTTTTGCTTTGATCAGCAACCTCTAAAAGCAGGGGAAGAACTTGAATTTAAATTACTTTTTTATGTTGATACCGCACTGCCGAGCGATATTGAAGAATTAACTTTATCTTATACCGTATTTGATATTAGTGAACAGCTGGTGGCAAGTAACAACTAGCTTTTTAAACTAGTGTGAAACTAGGAGTAAATAAAATGAATCAAGAATATGAGCATTATTACGTACCTGAGCAAAGCCCATGGCCTATTGTAGGTGCTGTTGCATTGTTTTTTATTGCAGTAGGGGCAGGCTTGACTGTTATGAGTGTAGGTAAAGAAGGTGGTAGCGGGGTTTATCTGCTTTATGCCGGTATTGCTGTACTTGTGTATATGTTGTTTAGCTGGTTTAAAAATGTAATTAATGAATCGGACCAAGGTTTGTACTCAGCACAAATGGATCGCTCTTTTAGACAAGGTATGAGCTGGTTTATTTTTTCTGAAGTTATGTTTTTTATGGCCTTTTTTGGTGCGCTTTTTTATGCACGCGTATTGTCGGTACCTTGGCTTGGAGGCGCAGGCAATAATGCAATGACTAACGAGGTTTTATGGCCAACTTTCGAAGCTGTTTGGCCGCTAGTTTCAACACCTGCTGGTGAAACTACTCAAGCTATGGGCTGGCAAGGCTTACCGCTTATAAATACCTTAATACTGCTTACTTCCTCAGTTACTTTACATTTTGCCCACGTAGCGATGGAAAACAATAAACGCACTCCACTTAAAGTTTTTTTAGGCGCTACTATTTTATTGGGCGTTTGCTTTTTAGGGCTGCAAGTTGAGGAGTACATGCATGCATATAATGACCTTAACCTAACGCTAGATGAGGGCATTTACGGTAATACGTTCTTTTTATTGACTGGTTTTCATGGCATGCATGTAACGTTAGGAACCGTACTTTTATTTGTAATATTTTTACGGATATTAAAAGGGCACTTTACTAAAGATAAGCATTTTGCTTTTCAAGCAGCTGCTTGGTATTGGCACTTTGTTGATGTGGTGTGGCTGTGTTTGTTTGTATTTGTATATGTGCTGTAGCGTTTATTGGCGAATTATTTGCTTTAATAAAACCAAGTTTAAGCGCTGCAATAACAACAACTAAAACAACGACCGAAAACAATACGCGACGACCTAAAAAGTGAGACATAGGTCGTCCCCCAGTTTTCCCTGACACCATAATAAACAATGCTCTAAATAAGTTAAAAAGTATAAATATTAACAACAGTACGATAATAATTTTAATAATCACTGAGTTGACCCTTTATGCAGTTAGTTTTATGGCACAAACAAAAGCTTAGTTCACTAATCACACTTTGTATGGTTGTGGTTGTTGTACTTGTGTGTGTGCGACTAGGATTTTGGCAGTTGGAGCGGGGTGAGCAAAAACAGCAGCAACTAACCGCTATTGCTAAGCAACAGACTCGTGGTGTGATGAGTTGGTCTCAATTACATAACCTGCCTGATAGCTGGAACAAAACAGGTGTATTGGTTGAGTTAAAAGGGCGGTTTGTACAAAACCAATATTGGCTTTTAGATAATCAAGTTTATAACGGACAAGTAGGGTACGACCTACTTGCTTTACTAAAGCCAGCCAGCGAAGAAAAAGTGATTTTAGTTAATTTAGGATGGGTAAAAGCGCCTATATCTAGAGATACACTGCCAAAGGTTACTTTGCCTACAGGTGTTTTTATTCTTAAAGCGCAAATAAAAGAAAATAACCTAAGTAGCTTTACGCTTGAAGATAAAACTATAAATAACGACTTACCTACAAGAATCCAATCTATCGACTTGAATATGCTGAACACTCAAAGCCAGCAATCATTAATTAATTTTATGGCTTACAGACAAGGTACTGGTGATGAGATTGCAACACCTCATTATGAGGCAGTTGTTATGAGCCCTCAAAAGCATAATGCCTACGCTGTGCAATGGTTTTTAATTGCTATTGCATGTGCTGTTGTGGCTATTTTTGCGAGTAAAAAAAGGACACATAATGAAAAATAACCCCCTTGTGTTGTTTGTGGGCTGCTGCGCTATCCCATTAATTTTGGCATATGGCGCATTAAAGTTTGATTGGTTGCCTACTGCAATTACTAATAATGGCGAGTTTTTAAGCCAAGAAATAAAACTTAAAAATTGGCCGCAAAATAATCCCAAGCAATGGACTATCGCACTTAATTATTCAAACGAATGTAACACCCCATGCAGCGAACAACTCAATGCACTTAATAATTTATATGTGGCACTTGGTAAAAACCAAGGCAAGGTTGATATGGCTGTAATGGGAAGTCCCGACAATAAAAACCTACCATG
>NZ_WTKW01000201.1:0-7874 GCF_011378745.1 Pseudoalteromonas sp. Z1A6 | reverse complement strand
TTTTTCAAAGATATGAGAATAAGTTGTAGGGTTAAGCTTGCTGGCGCGCGCACAGAGCGAAAGAGGGTGGCGGCAATAATATTAAAGGTTACTTAAGTTTTAATATTTTATAACACAGTTAAAGCTGAAACTGCTGCTTTAAAATATCACCTGTAAAACTGGTTTTTAAGTAAAAGCCACGGGGTAGGGTTTTAATTATTTGCCCATTTGGACCAATAGCATCAGTCACTATTTTGCTATGAGCTGCTTTAGGGCGTATTTGCATCGCATCGCCTAAATGGCCTGATATTTCGTCGACTCTACCTAGCGCAATTAGCTCCATTTGCTCTTCCCAGTCGCGCTGTAATAAAGCGTCCTGTTCAGGTGAGGGTTGCCACAAAAAGCCGCTGCCAATGGTTCTATCAAACGGGGCAATATCACGTTCGCTTAAAATTGGCAGCCATAAAACATGATTTAGTTTTTTACGTACAGAGCTGGTATGCCACGTCATTCCTGTAACGTTCATTAAGGGTGTAACCGATACAAAGGTCGTTTCTAGTGGCCTACCTTTATAGGAAATAGGGAGTGTTTTTAGCTCAATTCCTAAATCTTCAAAATCAGGAAGTGGTTTTGAGCCCGCAGTAGCACCTAGTACATATTCAATTAACTGACCAGTCCAACCTTTTTCGCGCAGTAAATCATCTGGCGTTTTAAAATTATACTTGTTAGCAAGCTGCCCTAGAGTTAATCCGGCAATATTATTAACGCGTTGCATTAAATCGTTTATTGAGTGTGGTTTTGTAGGTCGCATGTCATGCCAATTTTATTAAAATATGAATATTATAGAGGTTTAACAACTCACTAACTACGTTGAAATTACTTATGCGGAGAAACTGCATATGATAGTTTTTTGTTATTGAGCTACTTTTTATTGCGATTATAAATATCAATTCAACGTAATTAGTATTCTTAATTTCGGTTGTATAAATATCATAGCCATGATAGCAAATAGGCTAAGCCGTGGATATCACTAGAGTTGTGTGTTTTTTGCTCGCTTGTTGTTTGAGTTAATTTTGAACATATCGAAATTAAGCTGCTTTACTTTAAGTTACTGACTCAGTTGGTTTTTTTAATGTTGTACATTCAGTTTTGATTAAGCAATTTAAAAGTTGTAAGGATAAATACAACTATATGAACATGTTTATCCACAGAATCTGTGGAGAAGCCAAGTTTTTAGATCTAATATTGTGGATTTGTTTGCAAAATGAGCGTGTTTTACAAAAGTTATGCACAAACTGTGAGTAACTAGAGGAAAACAAGAACCGCAATAGCCTTGTTAAGTTATTTTCCAAATATTTACCCACTCTCCATAATTTATCAATGTACTAAAAGCTCAAACTTAGCTTACTAATCGGGTTGGGTATAATAGTATTTGCCGTATTGCGGCTAATGTGGAACAATCATTAAAAATCGACTTACAAATGAGGCACTAAGGTGATTGATGCCGAAGGTTTTCGTGCCAATGTCGGAATTGTGATTTGCAATAATCAGGGACAGGTTTTTTGGGCCAGACGTTATGGTCAACACTCTTGGCAATTTCCCCAAGGTGGTGTTGATGATGGCGAAACTGCAGAACAAACCATGTACCGTGAATTACACGAAGAAGTAGGGTTGCGACCAGAAGATGTAGAAATAGTCGCAAGCTCAAAACATTGGTTACGCTATAAATTACCCAAACGATTAATCCGCCGAGACTCTAGTCCGGTGTGTATTGGGCAAAAACAAAAATGGTTTTTACTAAAATTACGCTGTAAAGACGAAGATGTAAATTTACTTAAAACCCATCATCCTGAATTTGATGATTGGCGCTGGGTAAGTTATTGGTATCCTGTAAGACAGGTTGTATCGTTTAAACGGGATGTTTATCGACGTGTAATGAAAGAGTTTGCTCCTTTCGCCATGCCTTTTAATAAGAGAGAACAACATAAAGATCATTGGCGAAGTAAAAGGTAGTTAATTCAGAATAAAATAAAGGAGCAGGACATGCTGGCTACACTGAGATCTATTGCGGAGTCTGTATCGCGACAAGCGAATTTAGACAGCGCATTAGTGTGCTTTGTGCAAATGGTTAAAGATGCCATGAAAACCCAGTGCTGCTCCATTTATTTTGCAGATTACAGCCAGGACAATTTTGTACTTATGGCAACCGAAGGGCTAAACCCCGATGCGGTAGGTAAGTTTAGAATTGGTTTTACCGAAGGTTTAGTTGGCCTAGTAGCGCAACGTGAAGAACCTATTAATATTGCATTTGCTAAATCGCATCCTCGTTTTAAGCTCTCCCCCGAAGTAAATGAAGAAGGCTACAACGCTTTTTTATCTGTACCCGTTGTTCATCAAAAAAAAGTACTGGGCGTTATTGTTGTCCAACAAAAGATGGCACGTGTATTTAGCCAAGACGAAGAGTCGTTTTTAATAACGCTTTCTGCCCAACTTGCGTCACAGTTAGCGCATGCTGAAATTAAAGAAATACTACGCCAAGATGAATCATCTCATCAAACGTCTGTTTTAAAAGGTGTATCGAGCGCGCCAGGAATAGGTATAGGACAAGCATTTGTTGTATTACCAAAACTTGATTTTAAATCTATTGAGCTTTTAAAAGACAGTGACGTCACTGAGCAGCGTCGTTTGTTTACTCAAGCTGTAGCTGCAACGCGCAAAGAATTTAATACCCTATCGATGACGCTAAGCGATTCTATTCCGCACGAAGCTCTTGCGGTATTTGATGTGTATCAACAACTGCTTGATGCTAAAAGTTTAGGGCATAATGTTGAAATGCAATTACAAGAAGGGTGGTGTGCTAAAAGCGCCCTAAAAATTGTAATAGAGCGTTTAATATCTCAATTTAATGCCATGCAAGACCCTTATATAAAAGAGCGTGCTATTGACGTTAAAGACATAGGTCTTCGCGTATTACACCACCTTGTAAATACCGAGCACGCTGTTAAAAATTATCCGGCCAACACTATTTTAATTGCTAATACCTTAACACCCGCCATGCTTGCTGAAGTGCCAAAAGGTCATTTAATAGGCGTTGTAAGCGTAAATGGCTCTGCAAATAGCCATGCTTCTATATTAACGCGTGCGATGGGCATTCCTGCCATTTGGGGTATAGAGGATTTACCTCTACTGCAGTTTAATGGCAAACCGATGATTTTAGATGCATTTGCTGGGCGTTTATATATATCGCCTTCACAAATGCTGATGGACGAATACACAGAGTTACAGCATCAAGATAACCTACTTAATAACCGCTTTTTAGCTGAGCAAGACTCAGAATCAATTACGCTTGACGGTGAACATGTTAGCTTATTATTAAACGCAGGCCTTGAGCTTAATACTGAGCAAAGTAGCGCTCATATTTGTGACGGTGTGGGGCTTTATCGAACCGAAGCGTGGTTTATGCAAAAGGGTCAGTTTCCTTCGCAATCAGAGCAAGAAAATTGGTACCGAGAAGTACTAACTAGCTATCATCCTAATCCTGTGGTTATGCGTACATTGGATATTGGGGGCGATAAGGTACTTGATTACTTTAATATTACCGAAGAAAACCCATTTTTAGGTTGGCGTGGTATTCGTATAAGCCTTGATCATCCAGAGTTATTTTTAGATCAACTAAAAGCGATGCTTAAAGCAAATATTGGTTTGGGTAATTTAAAAATAATGCTCCCTATGATCAGTGGCACTGAAGAAGTTGATGAGTCACTTGCGTTATTTGAACAGGCTTATTTTGAGTTAAGTGAAAAATACCCAGAGCAAACCATAGAAAGACCCGACATAGGAATAATGCTGGAAGTACCTTCAAGTGTATTTATGCTTCCAGAGTGGTCAAAAAAAGTTGATTTTTGCTCAGTAGGCAGTAACGATTTAACACAGTATTTATTAGCAGTAGACAGGGCTAACGCACGTGTAGCCGAACTTTTTAACCCTTATCACCCAGGTGTACTAAGAGTACTAAATAAAGTGGCGCACGAATGTGAGCAATATGAACTGCCATTTAGTTTGTGTGGTGAACTAGGCGGCGATCCTGAAGGAGCTATTTTACTTATTGCCATGGGGTACAGACGCCTGAGTATGAATTTATCATCGCTTAATAAAGTGAAGTGGGTACTTAGGCGTTTAAATGTCAGTGACATGGAACAACTACTAAGTGAATGTTTAGCGCAATCCACAGCCAAACAAGTACTACGTTTAACGCGAAGCTTTATGCTAGAGCATAAATTAGGTGATTTGTTTTACACCCCAAAATAAGCTTGTACACCTAATTAATTGCAATACACAGATGCTATTAGTTTTATAATCCTTTAATATATAAACCTTAAAAGGGTATTTGAGATTACTATGTATGACTTAGGTTTGTTAGTCGCAAGCTGCGCACTACTAGGCTGTATTGTTGGGTTTTTAGCTGGGTTACTAGGCATTGGCGGCGGTTTAATTATCGTTCCAGTACTAAGCACTCTGCTACTCTCATTTAATGTAACGTCGGCTGATCATGTATTAGTAATTGCTATTGCAACCTCACTCGCTTCTATTTTATTTACTTCAACGTCTTCAGCGCTGGCTCATCATAAAAATGATAATGTGCCTTGGGCAATCGCCCCGTGGGTTATGTCGGGTGTTGCTTTAGGTGCACTTATTAGTGGCTTTGCAGCAAGTTTAATCCCTGAACAAATATTACGTACAGTGTTTGCTATAAGTGTTGTATTTATTGCAGCAAGAATGGTGCTCTCCGCGCGTAATAAACCGATGTCAGAAAAACCGTTGCCGGCTGGTCCTATTTTAGGGGGCGTTTCTGCAATAATGGGCGGGTTATCAGGTTTAATAGGGATTGGCGGCGGAGCTTTAATAGTACCGATGCTTAATTATTTTTCGGTTGATATAAAAAAAGCAATTGGCTGCGCGGCAGCGTGCGGAATTGTTATTGCATTATTTGGCTCTATTGGTTACATCAGCGCAGGCTGGCATGTTACCGATTTAGAGCATGGTTTTGCCGGGTTTGTTTATTTACCTGCATTATTTGGGATTGTTATTACCTCGTGGTTTGTTGCGCCCATTGGCGCCAAAGCAACTCACTATTTACCTGTTAATACAATTAAGAAAGTTTTCGCGGTACTGCTTGTAGTTATCGCAATTAAAATGGTTTTTAGCTAAAGGTTTATTTTTTATGGCACTTGAGTTTCCTCAAATTGATCCAATTATTTTTTCTGTTGGACCGCTAAGCGTACGTTGGTATGGCTTAATGTACTTAATAGGTTTTGCATTTGCGATGTGGTTTGCTAATCGTCAAGCGTCAAAGCCAAATTCGGGTTGGACTAAAGACCAAGTAAGCGATTTACTGTTTTACGGCATGTTAGGGGTAATACTAGGTGGGCGTATTGGCTACGTATTGTTTTACCAGTTTAGTTATTTTATAGAAAACCCACTGTATTTATTTAGGATAGATCAGGGCGGTATGTCGTTCCATGGTGGAACACTTGGCGTTATAACCGCCGTCGCAATTTTTTCGTGGACGCGTAAAAAGTCACTGCTTCAAGTAGGCGACTTTGTTGCACCACTTGTTCCTGTAGGGCTTTTAGCAGGGCGTATTGGTAACTTTATAAACGGTGAGTTATGGGGCCGAGTTACTGACGTGCCATGGGCAATGGTATTTCCAACGGGCGGTCCGCTTGCGCGTCACCCATCGCAGTTATACGAAGCATTTTTTGAAGGCTTAGTGCTGTTTTTAATCCTGCAATGGTTTATTAAAAAACCACGTCCAGCAGGCAGCGTAGCCGGTGTATTTTTATTAGGTTACGGCGTGTTTAGATTCTGTATTGAATATTTCCGTCAACCCGATGCACAACTCGGTTTATTTGCCGACTTTATTTCAATGGGACAAATATTGTCACTTCCTATGATAGTGGGTGGTTTAGGTTTATTAATTTGGGCATATAAGCAACCACAACACGTTAAAACAGCTAAGGCATAATAAGAAAAGCATGAAACAATATTTAAAATTATGTCAGCGTATTGTTGACGAAGGTCAGTGGGTCGAAAACAAACGTACAGGTACGCGTTGTTTAACCGTTATTAATGCCGATTTAGAATACGATGTGGCTAATAATAAGTTTCCAATGATCACTACGCGCAAAAGTTACTACAAAGCAGCGATTGCTGAGTTACTAGGATATTTACGCGGGTACGACAGCGCTGAGCAGTTTCGTGAAATTGGCTGTAAAACATGGGATGCTAACGCAAACGATAACAATGCATGGCTTAATAATCCTCACCGTAAAGGCGAGGACGATATGGGCCGTGTTTATGGCGTACAAGGCCGTGGTTGGCAACGTCCAGATGGCTCAACGCTTGATCAGCTTTCCAAAGTTATTAATAACTTAAAAAATGGCATTGATGACCGTGGTGAAATAATCACGTTTTATAATCCAGGTGAGTTTGAGCTTGGTTGTTTGCGGCCGTGTATGCATACGCACACTTTTTCGCTACTTGGCGATACGCTATATTTAACGTCATACCAGCGAAGCTGTGATGTACCGCTCGGCCTTAATTTCAATCAAATTCAGTGTTTTGTGTTGCTTGCGTTAGTGGCTCAAATTACCGGCCACAAAGCGGGTAAGGCGTATCATAAAATTGCTAATGCACACATTTACGAAAACCAACTTGAACTGATGCGAGACGTGCAGTTAACGCGTGAGCCATTTGAATCACCTCAGTTAAAAATTAATCCAAAAATTAAATCATTAGAAGACATAGAAACGTGGGTAACACGAGACGACTTTGAAGTAATAGGCTATCAATGCCATGAAGCGATTCAATATCCATTTTCAGTATAATAAAAGATTAAGGAAAACATAAAATGAAAGCAGTGATCCCAGTAGCGGGCCTTGGTACTCGTATGTTACCAGCCACTAAAGCAATTCCTAAAGAAATGCTTCCAGTGGTAGACCGTCCTTTAATTCAATATGTAGTAAACGAAGCCGTTGCTGCAGGAATTAAAGAAATAGTGTTAGTAACGCACTCAAGTAAAAATTCAATCGAAAATCACTTCGATACAAGTTTTGAACTAGAAGCTACTTTAGAAAAGCGTGTTAAGCGGCAACTACTTGCCGAAGTGCAAGCAATCTGCCCTAAAGACGTAACCATTATTCACGTACGCCAAGGTGAAGCAAAAGGCTTAGGCCATGCTATTAGTTGTGCAGCGCCTATTATTGGTAACGAACCGTTTGTAGTTATTTTACCAGATGTAATTATTGATGATGTAGAGAGCGATCTTAAAAAAGATAACTTAGCAGAAATGATCGCTAATTTTGAGAAAACCAAGCACAGCCAAATTATGGTAGAACCAGTACCAATGGCACAAGTGAACCAGTTTGGTGTGGTTGATTTAGGTGATGTTGACTTAAAGCAAGGTGAAAGCTCGCCAATTCTTAATATGGTAGAAAAGCCGCCAGTAGATGAAGCTCCATCAAACTTAGCTGTAGTGGGTCGATACGTATTAAGCGAAAATATCTGGCCGTTACTTGCAAAAACTCCGCAAGGTGCAGGCGACGAAATTCAATTAACTGACGCAATTGCGATGTTAATGGAACACGAAAAAGTAGATGCATACGCTATAAAAGGCCGTAGCCACGATTGTGGAAGTAAAATTGGTTACTTAAAAGCAACGATTGAATTTGCACTTCGTCGCGACGAATTTGCCGATGAATTAAAATCATTTATCAAAAAACTGATTTAACAGTTAACGTAAAACATGAAAGGCGCCTATATCGGCGCCTTTTTTTATGAGTTTTATCAGGGCCTGTTTATCTTTCGAGGTTAAATTTGCAGCAGGCTGTTTGGTA
>NZ_WTKW01000200.1:0-7943 GCF_011378745.1 Pseudoalteromonas sp. Z1A6 | reverse complement strand
CTAGTATAGATCCCAAGGCTTAACATGAAAACCCCAGTACGACCAAAGGCGCAAAAAAAAAGCTGTGAATGTTCATTCACAGCTTACATTTCATACAACTAGATTAAACATCTAGCAATAAGCGAGTTGGATCTTCAAGTAACTCTTTAATAGTCACTAAGAAACCAACAGATTCTTTACCATCAATGATGCGGTGGTCATAAGAAAGTGCTAAATACATCATAGGAAGTATTTCAACTTTACCATTTACTGCCATAGGACGATCTTGGATTTTATGCATACCCAAAATCGAAGATTGTGGCAAGTTAATGATAGGTGTAGATAGCAATGAACCAAATACGCCACCATTAGTAATAGTGAAATTACCACCCGTCATATCAGCAAGCGTTAGCTTACCATCACGACCTTTAAGTGCTAGTTCACGAATACCTTTTTCGATTTCAGCAACAGATAGTTTGTCACAATCTTTAAGTACTGGAGTAACTAGACCACGTGGAGTAGATACTGCAATGCTGATATCGAAATAGTTATGGTAAACAATATCGTCACCATCAATTGATGCGTTAACATCAGGGAAACGTTTAAGTGCTTCAGTTACCGCTTTCACGTAGAAAGACATGAAACCTAAACGAATGCCATGACGCTTTTCAAACGTTTCTTGATACTGCTTACGAAGGCTCATGATTGGTCCCATGTTCACTTCGTTGAATGTTGTTAACATTGCAGTTGAGTTTTTAGCTTCAAGAAGACGTGTCGCAATCGTTTTACGTAAACGAGTCATAGGTACACGTTTTTGTGTACGATCGCCCATCGGTGCTGCTGGAGCAGAAGCTTCTGCTTTTTTAGCCGCTGGCGCTGGTGCTTTTAAGAAAGTATCAACGTCTTCTTTAGTTACACGACCATTTTTACCCGTGCCTTTAATTTTAGAAGCGTCTAAGCCTTTTTCAGCGATTAAACGACGAACTGATGGAGTTAACACATCTGAGCTTTCGCTTGAATCTGCTGGCGCTGCGTCTGCTTTTGCAGCTGGAGCCGCTGGTGCACCGCCTGCTTTAACCGAACCAATTACTTGCTCGCCTAATACAGTATCACCTTCTCCGTGAATGATATCACCCATGATGCCATCTTCTTGAGCTACTACTTCAAGAACAACTTTATCTGTTTCAATATCTACCAAGTTTTGGTCGCGTGTTACAGCGTCACCTGGTTGTACATGCCATGTAGCAATTGTTGCGTCTGCAACTGATTCTGGAAGTACAGGTACTTTAATATCCACTTCTTTACCTTCTGATGCTGATTGCGCCGCTGGCGCGTCTTCTGATTTAGCTGGTGCTGATTCTTCTTTAGTTGAACCTTCACTTGCTGGCGCTGCATCAGCATCACCAAGTAAACCCATAACTTGATCGCCAAGTACGGTTGCACCTTCTTCTTGTGATATCTCTGTAATTACACCGTCGTGCTGTGCAACAACTTCTAGAACCACTTTATCTGTTTCAATGTCTACTAAGTTTTGATCGCGAGTTACTTTGTCGCCAACACTTACATGCCATGTAGCAACGGTAGCATCTGCAACCGACTCAGGAAGAACAGGAACTTTAATTTCTGTGCTCATTGCTTATCCTTTATTTTCTATAGTAAGCGCGTCGGCAACGAGCGCTTGTTGTTCTTTAGTATGTACTGACATGTAACCACACGCTGGTGATGCAGATGCTTTACGTCCTGCATATTTTAATTTAGCACCTTGTGGGATTGCATCAATAAAGTGATGTTGTGAACAGTACCATGCACCTTGGTTTTGTGGCTCTTCTTGACACCATACAAAATCAGTTACGTGTTGGTAGCGCTCTATAATTGTTTTCATTTCATCGTGCGGGAACGGATATAGCTGTTCAACACGTACAATTGCAACATTATCTTGCTCAAGCTTACGACGTTCTTGTAATAGTTCGTAGTAAACTTTACCACTACAAAATACAACACGTTCTACTTTCTCCGGGTTAATATCATCAATTTCATCGATCATATTATGGAAAACACCGTGTGAAAGCTCTTCAAGTGATGAAGTAGCAAGAGGGTGACGAAGTAACGACTTAGGTGTCATTACAATCAGTGGACGACGAAGTGGTCGAACTGATTGACGACGAAGCATAGCGTAAACTTGTGCCGGAGTAGACGGAACACACACTTGCATGTTGTGATCAGCACATAGTTGTAAGAAACGCTCTAAACGCGCTGAACTATGCTCTGGTCCTTGACCTTCGTAGCCATGCGGTAACAAAATTGTAAGACCACATAAACGGCCCCATTTTTGCTCACCAGAACTTAAGAATTGGTCAAATACAACCTGTGCACCATTGGCGAAATCACCGAACTGCGCTTCCCAAAGTATTAGTGATGTAGGCTCTGCTGTTGCATAACCATACTCAAAAGCAACAACGGCTTCTTCAGATAAAACCGAATCAAATACTTGAAAAGTACCTTGGTCTTTACTTAGGTGCTCTAAAGGAGTGTACGTAGCACCATCAGTTTGACTATGAACAACAGCATGGCGATGGAAGAATGTACCACGACCAGAATCTTGTCCAGTTAAACGAATGTCAGTGCCTTCTGTCGCAATTGTTGCATAAGCAAGTGTTTCTGCCATACCCCAATCAAGCGCTTTTTCACCACTTGCCATTAACTTACGATCATCGTAAATCTTTTTAACACGAGATTGAGCAACATATTGCTCTGGGTAAGTTGCAATTTTTTCACCCAGTTCTTTTAGTCTTTCAACAGAAACACTCGCGTCGTAATCAACATTCCACTCGTGGCCAACATATTTAGCCCAATCTGAAGAATGCGAAGTCTCTGGCTGTATTTCTGAAACAACACAGTTGCCTTCATCTAATGCATTACGGTAATCATCTGCTAGAGCTTTAACTTCTTGTTCAGAGAAAGAGCCTTCTGCAATCAGTTGATCAGCGTAAATTAAACGTGGAACTGGATGTTTTTTAATTTTTTGGTACATGACAGGCTGAGTTGCATTAGGCTCATCAGCTTCATTGTGACCATGGCGACGGTAACACACTAAATCGATAACTACGTCGCGCTTAAACTGGTTTCTGAAATCAAGTGCAAGCTGTGTAACAAATGCAACAGCTTCAGGATCATCAGAATTAACATGAAATATTGGTGACTGAACCATTTTAGCTATGTCAGTACAATATACAGTTGAGCGTACATCATCTTGTTTAGACGTTGTAAAACCTACTTGGTTATTTACAACAATGCGTATACTACCACCACAGCTAAAGCCATTAGTTTGTGACAAGTTAAATGTTTCTTGTACAACACCTTGACCAGTAACTGCAGAGTCACCATGAATTGTAATTGGTAGAGCTTTAATACCAGAGCTATCACCTAAGCGATCAAGACGAGCGCGAACTGAGCCCATAACTACTGGATTTACAATTTCAAGATGAGATGGGTTAAACGCAAGCGCCATATGTACGTTGCCACCTTTAGTAGCAAAGTCAGATGAGTAACCCATGTGATATTTAACATCGCCAGAACTTAATGTCTCTTTGTGTTTACCGGCAAACTCATCAAATAATTCTGATGGGTTTTTACCTAGTACATTCACAAGAACATTCAAACGACCACGGTGAGCCATACCAATAACAGCTTCTTGTTGGCCGCTTTCACCAGCGCGGTGAATAAGCTCTTTTAGCATTGGAACTAACGCATCGCCACCTTCGAGTGAGAAACGCTTAGCACCTGGGAACTTAGCCCCTAAATATTTTTCAAGACCATCAGCAGCCGTAAGACCTTTTAGGATACGTAGCTTTTCATCTTTTGAGAATTTTGGCCTAGACTGGACAGATTCTAAACGCTGTTGTAACCAACGTTTTTCCTCTGTTGATGTGATGTGCATATACTCAGCGCCAATTGAACCACAATATGTAGTTTTTAGTGCTTGGTATAGTTCACCTAAAGGCATAGTATCGCGCCCTACGGCAAACGACCCTACGTTAAACTCGCGGTCAAAATCACTTGAAGATAGGTCGTGGTACTCTAGCTCTAAATCTCGTACACGCTCTCGTTGCCAAATACCTAATGGATCTAGGTTTGCATTTTGGTGTCCACGAAAACGGAAAGCATTAATAAGTTGTAGAACTTTAACCTGTTTAAGGTCACCGCCACTACCCTCTGCTACCACTACTTCTCTATGCTTGTTTTTTGCAAGCTGTGCAAACTGTGCTCGAACCTCTGAATGTTTTACTTCAACATCCACACCATCAACTTTAGGTAATTGTTCAAACACTTCTCGCCATTCGTCTGGCACAGAAGTCGCATCGTCTAAATACGCTTCATAAAGCTCTTCTACATAAGCAACGTTGCCGCCGTTTAAATGTGAAGATTCTAGCCATGCCTTCATCACACCTTCGTGCATTTATAAGCCCTTTTTTTTAGCGCAGAAATTAATAGTTATTATAACAAGATGGCTAATATAATTTAATATCAGCCATCTTACCTTTACTAAGCTATCAAACCGCTCGGTTTAGTAACATAGATTTGATTTGTCCAATTGCTTTGGTCGGATTAAGACCCTTAGGACAAACGCTAACACAGTTCATGATACTGTGACAACGGAACACACTGAACGCATCGTCTAAATCCGCTAAACGTTCTTCAGTTGCTGTATCTCGGCTATCAGCCAAGAAACGGTAAGCATGAAGAAGGCCTGCTGGACCAATGAACTTGTCTGGATTCCACCAGAACGAAGGACACGATGTTGAACAACATGCACACAAAATACACTCATAAAGCCCATCTAATTTATCACGTTCTTCAATAGTTTGAAGACGTTCGCCTGCTGCAGGCTGATCATTAATTAAATAAGGTTTAACTTTTTCGTACTGAGTGTAGAACTGACTCATGTCAATAACAAGGTCACGAACCACAGGTAAACCTGGTAATGGACGTACTACGATTTTACCTTTGCCATTTTTTTGTAGCGTAGATAAAGGAGTAATACATGCTAAACCATTTTTACCATTCATGTTAACACCATCAGATCCACACACACCTTCACGGCATGAACGACGGAAAGATAATGTAGGATCTTGTTCTTTTAGAAGAATAAGTGCATCCAACACCATCATGTCGTGACCTTCCTCTGTTTGCAAGGTGTATTCTTGCATACGAGGAGCGTTGTCAACATCTGGATTATAACGATAAACTGAAAATTGTACTTGTGCCATCGTCTATCTCCTAGTAAACACGTGCTTTAGGTGGGAAAGCTTCACGCGTTTTAGGCGCATAGTTTACATCACGCTTACTCATTTCATCCGTTACAGGATTGAATACTGAGTGACATAACCAGTTTTCGTCATCACGATCTGGGTAGTCAAAGCGAGAATGTGCACCACGGCTTTCTGTACGGAAGTTTGCAGCTACTGCAGTCGAGTAAGCTGTTTCCATTAAGTTATCTAGTTCAAGACATTCGATACGCTGCGTATTGAAGTCTGATGATTTATCATCAAGACGAGCATGTTGCAGACGTTCGCGAATTTCTTTAAGTTCTTGAAGACCTGCAGCCATTGAGTCACCTTCACGGAATACCGAGAAGTTAAGCTGCATACATTGTTGTAGGTCTTTTTTGATTTGAACTGGATCTTCACCTTGGCCAGCCGTTGAATTTTCCCAACGATTGTAACGTGCAAGAGACGCTTCTAAATCTGATTCTGAAGCAGCTTTAGATATTTCAACGTCATTTAGGTACTTACCTAAGAAGTTACCCGCAGCACGACCAAACACAACTAAATCAAGTAATGAGTTACCACCTAAGCGGTTTGCACCGTGTACAGATACACATGCAATCTCACCTACTGCAAATAAACCTTGAACTACTGTTTCGTTGCCTTGAGCATCGATTTGTAGCGCTTGTCCATTTACATTAGTAGGAACACCACCCATCATATAATGACAAGTTGGAATTACTGGAATTGGCTCTTTTGCAGGGTCAACGTGAGCAAATGTTTTAGCAAGGTCACATACGCCTGGAAGACGTAAATTAAGTGTTTCTTCACCCAAATGGTCAAGTTTTAACTTAAGATGTGGACCCCAAGGACCATCACAACCACGACCTTCACGGATTTCAGTCATCATTGAACGTGCAACAACGTCGCGAGACGCTAAGTCTTTTGCGTTTGGTGCGTAACGTTCCATGAAGCGTTCGCCATCTTTATTTAAAAGATAACCGCCTTCACCACGACAACCTTCAGTTACTAGCGTACCAGCACCTGCGATACCCGTTGGATGGAACTGCCACATTTCCATGTCTTGCATAGAAATACCAGCACGTGTTGCCATACCAACACCGTCACCAGTGTTAATGTGAGCATTAGTGGTTGATGCAAATATACGACCTGCACCACCAGTAGCTAATACAACAGCTTTAGATTTGAAGAAGGTAACTTCACCTGTCTCAATCTCAATTGCAGTACACCCTACTACATCACCATTATCGTTTTTAACTAAATCAAGTGCATACCATTCAGAGAATACATTTGTTTTGTTTTTAACGTTTTGTTGATATAGAAGGTGTAATAAAGCATGACCAGTACGGTCAGCAGCTGCTGCAGTACGTGCGGCTTGTTCACCACCAAAGTTTTTCGATTGACCACCGAAAGGACGTTGGTAAACACGGCCATTTTCAAAACGAGAAAATGGTAAACCCATGTTTTCTAATTCGGTAATAGCTTCTGGGCCAGTTTGACACATGTATTCAATAGCGTCTTGGTCACCGATAAAATCGGAACCTTTAACGGTATCGTACATATGCCATTCCCAGTTATCTTCGTGTGAATTACCAAGCGCAACCGTAATACCGCCTTGAGCAGATACAGTGTGTGAGCGCGTTGGAAATACTTTAGATATTAATGCACACGTTTTGCCAGATTCTGTAATTGCTAAAGCAGCGCGCATACCTGCACCACCTGCACCAATTACTACGGCGTCAAATTCACGAACAGAATATTTCACTTAAACACCCCATAATACGATTAGACCAATAGCTACGTAAGCAACGGCCATTAGGTTTAATACAAAACCTAAAACTGCACGAAGCTTTGCGCACTTAACATAGTCTGTAAGAACTTGCCAAAGGCCAATGCGGGTATGAACCATAATGCAAACAAGGGTAATTAACGTAAACCCTTTCATTGCTAGGTTAGAGAAGAGGCCTGTCCAGGCTTCGAAAGTGACTTCTGGCGTCGCTAAAAAATAGCCGATAATAAAAATCGCGTAAGCGCTGATTATTAATGCCGTGGTACGTAAAGATACGAAATCTTGTACACCATCACGTTTTAGAGTTGCTTGATTTAAAACCATATCCACACCCCTGCCAATACGGCAAACACAACACCAAGAGCCATTGAAACTTTAGCGCTGAGGTTACCTGATTCAAGTTCTTCCCAATGTCCCATATCCATAATCATATGACGGATACCACCAATAAGGTGATAACCTAATACAGAAACAGTGCCCCAAGCTATAAATTTGGCAATGAATCCGTTAAACAGACCCTTGACGAATTCAAAACTTTCAGCTGAAGAGAGAGACTCAGACCAAGCCCAAATGACAAACGTTAAAGCAAAAAATAATGCAACACCGGTGACGCGGTGAAAAATTGAAGCTTTAGCCGTTGCCGGCATAGATATAGTTGTTAGATCTAGATTTACAGGTCTTTGCTTTTTCACAGTTACTTGCCCATCTTTGCTCACAGTGGAGCTCATCTACTTGTTTTTCTAAAAACCCACCAAATATTACTGATGGAACTATCAAAATAAACGTACCAAAACAATTAAAGTTCACAAACCTGTAAATTTTAAGCTGTTAAGAATATGTTTACCCAAATACAATACGGTTTAAAACCACCGTTAGTATATATACCCACA
>NZ_WTKW01000020.1:0-22873 GCF_011378745.1 Pseudoalteromonas sp. Z1A6 | reverse complement strand
CAGTCCCTTTTTTAATTTTATTTATTAGCTAAACCATGTTTACTATATAAAGTTACTTTGTTTGATACTAGCGTGATCTCGATATTTTTTGCTTCATCGCCCCACACACAATTAGTATGCAGTGTTTTTTCAACACAGTTATCTGCACTGCCTAAAATGGTTTCAACTTCAGTCTTATCCATACCTACTTTAATTTTTTCGTAGCTTTCAAGGCTTACTTTAGAACAAGCCGCAAGGCTTAATGTAGCTGCGATGATAAGGAGTTTTTTCATTGTTATATCCTACTTAGTATTAATGTTTGAATTTTCTGATTTGGACGATCATGCCCATTCGTGGGTGGTCAAAGTAATGTACTTCACCACTTATTACACGTCTAAACTGAGAAAAGCGGGCTGACTCTATGTCGCCATTTTCTAGCTTTTGGCTAATATCAAAATTAGCTGTAATGTATAAATAATGTCGTAAGTGTATTTTAAATAAACCATCTAGTTCCCATTCTGCTTTTGATTGGTTTGGGTCGTTAAACAGTTCAGGTTGTGAGTTTAATAAACTTACAAAATCAGGATTTGAATAGCTAGGGGTTACGTTGGAATCACTTTTAAGGTGTTTACCTGCTATTAAATGCATACTTGGAGCACGCGATTTACTTGCGCCTTCAAAGCGCCAGCCAGTATGTAGAATAGGTGTTAATCCTTTGCGATCTAGCTGTTGGTACTGCGCTTTAAATTGCAGTTGTTCTGGCGCTAATAAATAAGTTTGCTGCATATCATCTTTAGCGGGTGCTAGAGGTGTTATAGGTAGCTCATCGTAGCTTTGTAGGTAGTTTGTACTGTCACCGCATACACCCGATTGTGGGTTTGAATTAACTAATGAGTCGGTAAAAGAGCGTTTTTGAAAACGCTCATCACCATCTATACATGCTTGCATTGCTTGCTCTGTATAAAGAGGTGTCATTAAATCTAGAGAGTTTTTATCCTCAATAGCTTTGTGCTTAAGTGTAAAATCTTCTTGCAAATACGGAGCAGGGCGCTGCTTAAATACAAGCACCTCAACCTCAAACCAGCGTTCTGCAAATGCAGTGCTGCTAAACAAGCAGCATAAAATAACTAGCGATTTTTTTAGCAACATTAATGGCTAACCTTTTTTTCGAAATCTGCAATCATTGCAGTGACCATTTTTAAGCGTTCGCGAGCGTTAGCTTCACTAATTGCAAAGCGCAGTTTATTTGCGCCATCCATTTTGTACACCTTAGGCGCACTTTGTATCAAACCAATGATGAAGCTAGGGTTAACCTTAGTATCTTGGCTAAACTCAAAGTAACCACCTTTTGGATTTGCCTCAATTTTTGTTATCCCTAAATTACTTGCCTGCATTTTTAATAATTGTAGGCTAAATAGGTTTTTAGCGGCATCAGGCAGTAAACCAAAGCGGTCTATAAGTTCTACCTGTAGTTCATCCATATCATCAAGGTTAGCACAACTAGCAACTCGCTTGTACATACCTAGGCGTGCATTAACATCGTGTATGTAATCATCAGGTAATAGTGCAGCCAGTTTTAAATCTACTTCGGTTTGTTTTTTAAGTAGATTTTCAAGCGTTGGCTCTTTTCCTTCACGTAGCGCATTTACAGCTTGCTCGAGCATTTCCATGTACAAGCTAAAACCGATAGTTTGCATTTGACCAGATTGATCGTCGCCAAGTAACTCACCCGCACCACGAATTTCTAAATCGTGTGTTGCGAGGGCAAAACCTGCGCCTAAATCTTCTAACGATTCGATTGCTTGTAAGCGTTTACTCGCATCTTTAGAAAGTGCTTTTGGGTCACCTGTGAGTAAATAGGCATACGCTTGATGATGGCTTCGGCCAACTCGGCCACGTAATTGGTGTAACTGTGCAAGGCCGAGTTTATCTGCTCTATCCATAATAATGGTGTTGGCTGTAGGTACATCGATACCGGTTTCTATAATCGTGGTACATACCAACACGTTGTATTTTTGATGATAGAAGTCAGTCATTATTTGCTCAAGCTCTTGCTCGCGCATTTGACCGTGAGCTGAGGTTACGCTTGCTTCAGGCACCCATTCACTGATCTCTTGTGCAACACGCTCAATAGTTTCTACATTGTTATGTAAAAAGTAAACTTGACCACCGCGTTTAATTTCACGTAGTACCGCTTCGCGTATTAGTTCTACATCGCGTTGGCGTACAAAGGTTTTAACCGCTAAACGTTTAGCAGGCGGGGTCGCGATAATTGATAAATCACGCATGCCACTCATAGCCATATTAAGTGTACGCGGTATTGGTGTTGCAGTGAGTGTAAGTATGTCTACATCGGCACGTAGTGCTTTAATTTTCTCTTTTTGGCGTACACCAAAGCGATGTTCTTCATCAACAATGAGTAAACCTAAGTCGTTAAACTTAATGTCTTGCTGAATAAGTTTGTGTGTGCCGATAACGATATCGAGCTTACCGTTGGCCATTTTCTCAAGCGTGTCTTTTTGTTCTTTAGTTGAGTTAAAACGCGAAAGTACACCAACTTCAATAGGAAAATCAGCAAAACGGTCTTTAAAGTTTTCAAAGTGTTGTTGAGCCAGCAAAGTGGTAGGCACTAAAATTGCCACTTGTTTATCATCGTTAACCGCTACAAAAGCAGCGCGCATGGCCACTTCCGTTTTACCAAAGCCTACGTCACCACACACTAAGCGATCCATGGCTTGCTTTGATTGCATATCACCTAACACTGCTTCTATGGCGCTTCGCTGATCGTCAGTTTCCTCAAATGGGAAGCTTTCGCTAAATTGGCGATATGCTGGTGCGTCTAGCGTAAATTTATTACCGGGTTTTGCTTGGCGCTGTGCATAAATATCAAGTAATTCGGCGGCTACATCGCGGACTTTTTCAGCCGCACGTTTTTTAGCTTTTTCCCATGCATCTGAACCAAGCTTATGCAGCGGGGCACTGGCTTCTTCACCACCCGAGTAGCGGCTAAGCATATGTAGCGCCGATACTGGCACGTACAATTTAGCTTCACTTGCATATGTGATGGTAACAAACTCAGTAATTACACCTGCGGCATCAATTGTTTGCAAACCTTGGTAACGGCCAACACCATGATCGAGATGCACAACAGGCTGACCCTCCTTAAGCTCAGCTAAATTACGAATGAGCGCATCTTGGCTCGCTTCGTACTTGTGCTTGCGGCGTCTGCGCTGAGAGACTTTAATACCTAGCAGTTCTTGCTCGGTAATAATAGAAAGGCTGGGTTTAGTACCAAGTACTACACTTTGTTCAAGTGGGCTTACTATTAAACCTACATCACTCGCGCTTTTAGTAAATTGTTCGAGTGTTTCAAATTCTTTAAATTTTAAACCGCTTGGTTTTAAAATGCTCAGTAATGACTCGCGACGACCATCCGATTCAACACTGAGTAATATGCGGCCTTTTTTCTTTTTTTGTTCTGCTACATAATTTATAAACGCGGCGTAAGGTTCATGCTGCTTATGATCAATTCGAATAGCAGGCAGCTCGCTAACGCTTAAGTTTTTATTGCCCGCTTTAGTACCAAGCTTTGCAAGAGATAAACGAATACGTGCAAAATTGCCTAAATTAGAAAACAGCTCTTCAATAGGCTGATAAAGCGCATTGGGCTCTAGTAATGGGCGAAGTGGGTCAACTCTGCGGTTTTCATAGCGTACATTTACATCGTGCCAAAAGGTGTCTGCCGCATGCTCTAAATCGCCTAGTTGCATAACGGTTGTCGTATCTGGCAAGTAGTTAAAAATAGTAGCTAGCTTTTCAAAAAACAACGGCATGTAGTATTCAATACCCGCAGGCCAGTTACCTTTGCTTACTTGCATGTATACAGAGTCTTGCTGCGAGCTTGCACCAAATTTTTCGCGGTAGCTTATTCTAAAACGTTCAATATCAGCGTCGTTAGTAGGAAATTCATGCGCTGGAAGTAGCTCAATTTTATCTACTTTTTCATCAGAACGCTGCGTTTCTACATCAAATAAGCGAATAGTGTCGAGTTCGTCATCAAAAAAGTCGAGTCTAAATGGATGCGGACTACCCATTGGGTATAAGTCAACGATTGAGCCACGTATAGCGTATTCGCCGTGCTCCATTACTTGTTGAACATTTAAATAACCAGCTTGCTCTAAATTGTCACGAAAGTTATGAGTGTCTAGCTTGTCGCCTACTTTAAAGTTTATTGTTGAACCGTAAATAAACGAGGCCGGAGCTGTGCGCAACATTAAGGTAGATACAGGCACAATTAACACACTTTGTTGTTCTTTTTTTAAGGTGTTTAATGTCGCTAAACGGGCTGAAATAATATCTTGATGTGGGGAGAAATGATCGTATGGCAGAGTTTCCCAATCAGGAAATACCATTACCGGGTTATCGGGTAATAAATATTCTAGCTCTGTTTCAAGGCGCAGTGCGCTTGGTGTATCGGGCGTAACAATTAAGACTAAGTTATCTTGTTGTTTAACACCTTCAGCAATGGCAATGCTTAAACCACTTCCGCTTAGCTGGCCCCATTGAATTTTATCTTTTTGAGATTTTACCCAAGGCAAGGCTGCCCATTGCTCAAACGCCATTTATTACTCCATTTATAGTTGGCTCTTAGCAAGTAAGAGCCATTATATTTGTGACCCAGAGTTCAGGTTACTTAGTCTCGGTATATTTTTGTTAGGTCTTTATAGTGATCAATTCGTCGATCACGTAAGAACGGCCAAATACGTCTTACGTTTTCTGAGCGTTTTTGATCAATTTCTACCACTAAAATTTGCTCATCAGTATTATTAGCCTCGGCTAGTAACTCACCTTGTGGGCCTGCAATGAACGAATTACCCCAAAACGCAATACCATCGCTTTGCGCACTTGGGTCACTTTCATGGCCTACGCGATTACAACTAATTACCGGCACACCATTGGCAACAGCGTGAGCACGCTGGGAAATAACCCAGGCATCTTTTTGACGAGTTTGCTCAGCAATGTCGTCATTTATATCCCAACCAATAGCAGTAGGATAAATTAATACCTCAGCGCCTGCCATTGCCATTAAACGCGCCGCTTCAGGAAACCATTGATCCCAACATACTAGCACGCCTAATTTACCTACCGAGGTTTGAATCGGCTCAAACCCGATATCACCAGGGGTAAAGTAAAATTTTTCGTAAAAGCCAGGATCATCAGGAATATGCATTTTGCGATATTTACCGGCAATGCTACCGTCTTGCTCTAATACAACCGCAGTATTGTGATAAAGGCCCGTAGCGCGTTTTTCAAATAAAGACGCGACGATTACAATGCTTAGCTCTTTAGCAAGCTCACCTAAGGTATTACTGCTAGGGCCAGGAATTGTTTCGGCTAAATCAAATACGTCAACATTTTCGGTTTGGCAAAAATAGAGGCTTCGGTGTAACTCTTGAAGTACAACTAGTTTTGCACCTTTTTGAGCGGCTTCACGAATGGCATTGATTGATTTTGCCATATTTTGTTCAGCACTATCGTTGTTGCTTTGTTGCACTAACGCAACGGTTAACTTTGCAGGGCTTGTCATAGTGCTGCTCCAGCTAAAAATCCACGAGGTAATTGCATTGTAATACAGTGCAGGCTGCCAAATTGTTCAATAATGGGTTGGCAATTAATGCCAATAATAGTGTGTTGTGGGTATGCTTTTTGAACTTGTGCAAGCGCATGTTCATCATTGGCATCATTATACGTTGGAACAAGCACAGCATTATTAATAATTAGGTAGTTAGCGTAGGTAGCCGGTAAGCGTGTTTGCTCATCGTCATAAGCGGCTTTTGGCCACGGTAACTCAATTAAGTTATATGGGGTGTTATCGGCAGTTTTAAAGGCTTTTAGTTGTTTTTCCATTGCATCAAGTGCGCTGTAGTGCTCATCAGTTTTATCGTTGCACTTTACATATACAAGGGTATTATTTGGAGCAAAGCGTACTAAGGTATCAATGTGGCTGTCGGTGTCATCACCGGCTAAAAAGCCATGATCAACCCATAAAAAGCTCGTCGCACCTAAGTGCTCTTTTAAAAGTACTTCTATGTCAGCTGGGTTTAAATCTGGGTTACGATTTTTATTTAGTAAACATTCGCTGGTTGTTAGCAACACACCATGCTCGTTTATTTCAATACCGCCACCTTCAAGCACCATATCGAGCGCTTGATATTGATTTTTTTTGCTACTTAGCTCTTTCACCAATGTACGATTAATTTGATTGTCTAATGCACTTTCAAACTTATTGCCCCAACCATTAAAAGTAAAATCATAGATTTTTAATTGCTCTGGCGTATCAATGGCGGCGCAAGTAAGCGGACCATGATCGCGCGCCCACGTATCGTTAGTAGGCGTTACTACAAAATGAACACGATTAAGAGAGATGTTAGCGCTATTTAGCAATGCTGTAATATGCATTTTTAAGGCACTGTTATGTGCCACAATAACAAGCTGTTGCTGCGTTGTTATATATTTAGCAAGCTCAACATACACAGGTTCTACACGTGCTAAATTATCAGCCCAATCGGTGTCTTTATGAGGCCACGTAAGCATAACAGCGTCTTGCTTGGCCCATTCTGGTAAAAGTCTAAAGTTCATGAATTTTATATACTAATTAAGATGACACTAGTTTAGCATTTTACAAAAAGATGTCAGCTAATTATCGTTGTTTGAATCATCTTGGGCTAGTTCTAATTCTTGACGTTTTTTAAGTTGGCGGGTTTGAGCATGTAAACTCGCTCTAACAATTAGTTCTTGGTCAGTGGTTCTAATAGCGGTGAAAAGCAGGGTGTATTGATAATGTTCGCTATCTTGTTTTTCTACTGCCACAACTTCGGTGTAACAATAAACCGCAGAGGCTTCGTGGTGCAAAAATAGCTTAGTTCTGAATGATTGGCCAATTGAGTGTACTTCAGGAGAAGTAAAGCGAATACCACCGCCGCCGTAACTATCACATTGGATTGCATTATCTTGCGCTTGTTCTGAGGCCAAAATATGGCTCATTATTAAATCTATTTTACGTGACTGCGCTTGTAAAAATGTAGCTAGCTCTTGTGCTATATCGCCTAAGTTACGCAGTGGGCGTAACGAGCTTTGCTCAAGCTCACTCACTTCATTAGCTAATCTAAATAGTGGGGGGATATCGTCTTCAAGCTCAAGCTGCGATTTAGGAATTTGTCCGTTCGATACGGCGAATAAATTTACTCTTATACTTTCATTAATTTGAAAGTACTGCTCAAACTCACCTAATCTTTCACTATTCATTATGTTCTCCACCACGTATTTATTTAATAGTAGCGTTGTGAGTACTAAATTGCTAGCAGATAAAATAACGCATAGCGGGCTAAATGCTTTGTTTACATTCAATTTTTAACATACAGATTATGAAAATAAATACACTAAGACATATTTAGGGTTAGTTATAAAAAAGCGGCCAATGTCATCCTAACATTGGCCGCTTGGGTATTGATTCATCAGCACATACTTATTTAAGTAGAGCGGCTAATTCATGTAAATCTTTCACCACGTGATCTGGCTTTTTAGCTAATGGGTAAAGTGCTTTACCAGGGCGAGCTATAAACGTAGTTTGTAAGCCTGCTTCTTTTGCGCCAGCAACATCCCAGCCATGGGCTGCAACCATCATTGCTTCATTTGGTGCTACGTTTAACTTTTTAAGTACCCACTCATAAGCACGTAAATCAGGTTTGTAAATTTTAATATCTTCAATGCTGTAACGCGCATCAAAGTAAGACATTAAACCAGCGCTTTCAAATTGTGCCTTTACACCCTTGTTTGAAGAATTTGTAAGGCTTACTAATTTATAGCCTTGCGCTCTAAGTTTTGCCAGTCCTTCTTTAACATCAGAATGTGGTGGTAAAGTTAGAAGTGGTGTAACAATCGCTGTTTTGGCTTGTTCACTAGTAATATCAATATTATTGTTTTGCGCAACCATAAGAAGTGATGCCACGCCGATTTGTCCGAAGTCGTGATAACTACCGCTTACAGTATCTACTAGTGAATGGTGCAACATAGTTGAAAACCACAGCGGTAATAAATCTTCACGTCCGCCTAGTGCTTTACCAATAGAGGTACGCATTGACGTTAAATCAAGTAGGGTTTCGTTTACATCAAAAATAAGCACTTTAGGCTTTGTTTGTTCTTTTGCTTCATCAGCGACTGCATAACCAGATACAAGGCTTGTGCCCACAAGTAATGAAAGAGTCAGTGTTTTTAACGATTTTAAAATAGACATTAATTTTTCTCCGATTCAAGTGCTGCCATAACATCAATAGGTTCTGCGCGTAGGGTGTAGTCTTCACTTAAGAATGCGTATGTAATAACACCATCTTGATTTATTACGTAAGTAGCAGGTAGCGGTAATTTAAAGCTTTTATCGCCGTAGTAGTGTTCAAAATCAATACCAAATTGTGTGTATAACGCTTGAATACGCTCATCAAGTGTAAACAATAAACCAAATTGCTCAGCTACTTTATTGCTCACATCTGAAAGCACATCAAATTCAAGGTCGTTTTTTTGTGCCGTTGAGAGTGTTTCATCAGGTAACTGCGGTGATATTGCTACTAATTGAGCACTTTGAGTTTTAAATTGCGGTAAGTAATCGTTCAGTGCTTTTAGCTCTAAATTACAATATGGGCACCAGCCACCACGATAAAAGCTAATAATTACCGGGCCTTTTTTTAATAAATCTGCAAGCTCAATGTTTTCGCCTTTATGATTGGCTAAGCTGAAGTTTTCTACTTTTTGACCAATTTGCAACGCATTATCTTTAATATGCTGTGCAATAAGTTCTTCGTTTGTAGTGTTCATTAATGCCAAAACGTCAGCCGGTAATTTGGCATCTTTTTGTACGTTGTAGGCATCTATTTGCGCTTTTAAACTCATGATTGAACCTCAATAATTAGACTATCTGCAATTATAGTGTTTTACATATTTAAATAAACATTGCAAAACTGAAAGCTTCATTCGAAAATGTTAAACATTGAAAAGTGCACAATGGCATCTTTATGTATAATTTAAGCGACTTAGAAACATTTATAGCCGTAGTTGAAAATAAAGGGGTGCTTGCTGCTGCGCGCGAGCAGCGTTTATCGCCTGCAACGGTAAGCCATCGCTTAAGTAAATTAGAACGTGAGCTTGCAACAGTACTTGTTTTTAGAGACAGCAGACGAGTACGGTTATCTCCCGCCGGAGAAATATTTTACGCACGAGTGGGTGCTATAATTGAAGCACTTCACGATGCTGAGCATAGTATTGGTGCACGAAGCTCATCAGTAAGTGGTTTATTGCGCGTAACCATGCCGCCTTGGATTTTTTCAAAATATGTAATGCCTAGACTTAATGAGCTGGAGCACGCTTATCCAGAGCTAAAGCTTGATTTTTTAATAACGGATCATTTTGTAAATGTGGTTGATGATGCACAGGACGTTGCTATTAGAGTAGGGCAATTAAATGACTCAGGACTGCTTTCTCGTAAAATAGTAAACAATAGCCGCATACTTTGTGCAGCTCCTAGTTACATAGAAAAATACGGCATGCCTGAAAATTTAACGCAATTGAGCGAGCATTATTGGGTATGTTTACCGTGGCAACGACAGTTAAAGCTTTTTGACGAACATAAAAAAATCCATACTTTTAATGCTAAAACCCGTTTTACTATCTCAAACTCCGATAATATGACCCAAGCTGCTATTGCAGGCCATGGTATAGCTATTAAATCTAAAATAGCGATTAATGAAGATCTTAAAAATGGAGTTTTAGTTGAAGTTATGCCCGGTGTAATGGCACAAGATGATGCGCCAGTGTGGTTTTTACGTCCGCAAAATAGTTTAACTACCCGCAAAACCGATGTTTTTTATGACTTTATGAAATCGTTATTTTTGAGCTGCGAATAAGCGTTTAAATGAGCGCTTTGCTCCAGTTAAAAATAAATAACCAGTAAGTTCTGCTAGTACGGCAATAAAAATAGCTGCAACAATGGCGGCTATAATAGAGTCTTTTTTTAAAATAATTTGACCTTCAAAGCGTTGCCATACTTGTTGCTTTATATCCTTCATGCCACTGATCATAGTAAATATATACGGAGATTGCGCAAACCTATTTACAGCGACTTGTAAGTCTTGTTGTCGTGTGTAAAGTGTACTGATATTACTTGCCCCCTTATTCACAATCCCATCATCAATATTTTTATAGTGTTTTATTAGCTTGTCTAAATCATTATTAAAATACTTAGCAGCATCGTTTTTAAATGGTGCAATTGCATTATTAGCTTCAATTAATTGGGCTGATAAGGCCTGGCCAAAATCGCTCACAAATGCAGGGATTTGCACCCCAAGTAGTAAACCAAATGCAAAGAAACTAAGGCGGATATAATCTAAAAATTTACTCATTTATCTTCCTATCCATTTAAATAACCCAAAATTAACATTTGAGCTTGTTTTTATATCAAAAACTCGTAATCTATTGGTAATAAAAATAACAACAAAAATAACAACAAAAATAACAACAGGTGTATGTTAAGGATGACGAAAAAAGTAAAGTTCACGTCAACATTTGTTGATATTTCTAAGCAGCTCAAACGCTTTGTATCGCGCATTGTTCAACCCGACGATGTAGAAGATATTGTGCAAGAAACTTTTGTAAAAAGCTACGAAGCTGATTTAAAGCAAGATATACAGTTTACCCGCAGTTACATGCTTAAAACAGCAAAACACCTAGCACTTAACCATATAGCTAAGTGGGACAATAAATTTAATGATTCGTTAGAAAACGATAACGAATTACCCGTACTACTCAAATCAATGAAGCTCGAAGATGAATATACATCTAAAGAGCGCTTTTTACTTTTTTGTAGAGCTACTGAGCAACTAAGCTCATCGATTCGTAAATGCTTTATATTAAAAAAAGTGTACGGCATGAGCCAAAAAGAGATAGCAGACCAAATGCAGTTAAGCCAAAGCACTGTTGAAAAACACATTGCCAAAGGATTGTTACAAACCATGTTGTACATGCGTGATCATGAGCAAAGCTCTCAAACGCACCCTAAAGCTCAAGCACACCCTATATCCGTTAAGAGGGTCGCAGAATGAGTAATGTTCATCAATTTAATTCAAAAGATTTAATTTTAGAAAAGTCATGTGATTGGATAAGCGCGATTGATCGTGGTTTAACTGATGATGAAAAAGAGCAATTTAAATTATGGATGATGCAAAGCACCGCTCATCAGGACTCTATTTATGAGCTTGCCCAGTTGTGGGATGAACTTTCGGTATTAAATGAATTAAGTCATTTATTCCCTCAGCGTGGCAATACTAAATCATCAAAAAATAAGTGGATGTTTTCTTACTCAATTGCAGCGAGTTTATTTGCAGCACTAATGGTATGCAGCTACTTATTAATTAATTTAGAAAATGGCTATAACCAAGAGCTTGCAAAAGTTAATTACACTAAAATTTACAAAACAAAAGTAGGTGAGCAAGCAACCTATGTATTGCCAGACGGCACCATAGTGCAGCTTAATACTAATAGCTTACTAGAAGTTGCTTATAGTAAAGGTCGTAGGCAATTGCTGCTAAGCCGTGGAGAAGGGCGTTTTAATGTAGCAAAAGATGCTACGCGCCCGTTTAGTGTTATGGCGGGAGATAAAAGTTTTACCGCTCTGGGTACTGTTTTTAATGTACAGCGCAATACTTCGTCAGATTTAGAGCTTGTTGTTACCGAAGGCAAAGTGATGATCACCGACCCTAGTGTTGCGGTTGATGCAAATGACTTTAAAGATTATCAACTTGCAGATAACAGCACGCAAAAAATTCGTCAAATTAATGCCAATATTGTTATCTCAGGCGAAAAAGTAATTATAGAGCAAAGCGTTACAAAACCAATTACCCAGCTTTCAATGAACGACGTACAACGCGATTTGGCATGGCAAAATGGCATGCTTATTTTTAATGGAGAAGAGCTAAGTGATGCGTTAAATGAAGTAAGTCGCTATACCGCCACACGTTTTGAGCTTTCATCAGACGAGCTCGCCAGTATTAAAGTAGCTGGGGTATTTAAAGCAGGTGACGTTGAAGGTTTACTAGAGAGTTTACAGACTAATTTTTCTATTGATCATGAGCGTTTAGGTGAGCATGTAGTAACGCTAAAACACCATACAGAATCATAAGTAGACGTTATGAAAATCAGACTAATGCTAGCTAAAGTTGCACCTATAAAGATTAAACGTAAAAAAAACATTAAAAAAAAGAAACAAAACCATAGAGGATTTTTGTTTGTCAGCTGTTTATATAAGTTGCGCAGTAACCAAACGCATTTATTGAGTGGATTGAGTGTGCTTGTACCGGCTATTTTTAGCTTGAGTGTACAAGCCGCAACTCAAACCACTGGGCAAATGGTGCAATTTGATATAAAAGCGCAGCGAGCAGACAAAGCCTTAATTGAATATGCTAAACAAACAGAGCAAACCGTGGTGTTTTCTTATGAGTTGGCAAAGCAGTATGATGCAAATTCAGTTTATGGATTTTACACTCAGCTAGATGCCCTAGAGGCATTACTAGGTGGGACTGAGCTCGATGCGGTTGTTGATCAAAATGGTTTACTGAGTATAAAACTCAAACAAATCAACAGGAATGATAACAACATGATGAAGCTTTCAGCGGTCAGTGCAGCAGTATTACCAGCTTTACTTGCAGTAAATTCGCAAGGTGTAAACGCAGCAGAAGAAGTCGCTCAAGAAAAAATTGAAAAAATTGCTATTGTCGGTAGCCGTGTAGCAGGACGTTCAGTTGAAGATTTACCCGTTCCAGTAGATATCTTAAGTGCAGAAGCGCTTGAAAATACAGGCCAAACAGAAGTTGGTCGTATGCTACAGTCTATCGCCCCTTCATTTAACTTTTCAAGCTCTGCAATTAGTGACGGTACTGATGCTTTAAGACCTGCGACACTTCGCGGTTTGGGCCCCGATCAAACATTGGTTTTAATTAACGGCAAACGTCGTCACCAAGCAAGTATTATTCATATTAATGGTTCTGTTGGGCGTGGTACCGCAGGTACTGACATGAATGCAATTCCAGCCTCTGCAATTAAACGCATTGAAGTATTACGTGATGGCGCTGCTGCTCAGTATGGTTCTGATGCAATTGCAGGTGTTATTAATATTGTGCTTAAAGATGGTAGCGAAGGTGGTAAAGCGGCTATTAACTACGGTCAATATTCTGAAGGCGATGGCGAAACCATTAACCTTGATTTTAATAAAGGCTTTGCGCTAGGTGATGACGGTTATTTAAATACAACTATCAATTACCGTGACCGTGCACCGACTAACCGTGCAGGTTTACATGGCTCTTGTCAGTTTTATGGTTGTACAGAACTAAGTGACGGTACTTTACTTGCTGGCGATCCGCGTGAGCTGACAGCCGATCGTGATACTTTTAGAATTGGTGATGCTGATTCGCAGCAGTTTGGTTTAACAATTAATACCGGTTACGAGTTAGGTGATGGCGAGCTTTACGGCTTTATTACTTACTCAACACGCGAAAACGAGTCGGCTGCATTTTTCCGTCATAACGCAAATGCTGGTGGTAACCCTGTACTGCAAGATAACGATGCGACTATACCGCTAGGCTTCTTACCAAAAATTAATACAACTATCGACGATATCTCGTACAACTTTGGTTATAAAACTGAGTTTGATAACGATGCAAGCCTTGATTTATCATACACCTACGGTGAAAACAGCATTGATTACACGACAAGTGACACTATCAATGCCTCATACGCTAACTTTTTACGTTATAACCAAGGTTTAAGTGCTGCTGATATTCGTACAACTATCCCACGTGAAGCGTACGCTTACGGCATGGAATTATCACTGCAAACAATCAATATTGATTTTACGCAAAACTTTGATGATTATTCTTTAGCAATGGGTGCTGAAATCCGTACTGACGAATACCGCATTTTAGAAGGCAATGAGTACGCATACCGCGATTACGATACAACTAACGGTGTAAGTATTTACAACGGTTTAAGTGGCGGTGTTGGCTCTGAAGACGCATCGGGTGGTTCGCAAGGTTTTGGTGGCTCGTCTCCTGCGTCATCAGTTGATGAATCGCGTGATGTAATTTCATTTTACATAGATGCAGAAGCTTATGTAATTGAAGATGTGATTTTATCGGGTGCACTTCGCTACGATAACTACAAAGGCTTTGGCGACACCGTAAACTTTAAACTTGCTGGTAACTGGTCTGTAACCGACGATATTTCATTACGCGGTGCATTAAGCTCAGGTTTTAGAGCGCCTTCAATGCAGCAGCTTTACTTCAACAATGTAAGTACGCAATTTGTTGTTGGTGCTAATGGTAACTTAGTGGCAGAAGAGGTTGGGACATTTAGAAACGATTCAACACTTGCGCAAAGCTTAGGTATTCCAAAGCTTAAAGAAGAAAAATCACAAAACCGTAGTTTAGGTATTGTGTATAACGTTACAGATAATATTAACGTAACCGTTGATTACTACTCAATTGATATTGATGATCGTATTGTAATTAGTGACCGCTTAGGTAAAGGTTTATCTACAAGCCTTGATGCTGCACTGAATAGTGCGGGTGCTGGCGTAGGTCAGTTCTTCTTAAATGGTGCTGATACAGAAACTCGTGGTGTTGATTTTGTAGCAACGTGGAACACTGAAGGTTTAGGAGGCACGCTTGATTTTACACTTGCAGCTAACTTTACTAAAACAGATGTTGTATCGTTATTTTCGCCTGCTGGCTCAAGCCTTGAGACAGTAAATGTAGACGATATATTTTCAGCTGAAGACATCTCTATTATTGAAGAGTGGCAACCAGAGGATCGTATTAACTTAAGTGCGCTTTATCAACGTGACGATTGGACAGTTAACCTTTCACTTAATCGTTTTGGTGAGTACACAGTAGAAGATGGTGGTCGTCAAACGTATGGGGCAGAGATTTTAACTGACGTTAAAGTTAACTACTTCGTTACTGAAGATTTGTCGGTAAACATTGGTGCAAACAACTTGTTTGACGTTTATCCAGATAAAAACGAAATAGGTAACTCTCGCTCAGGTACTATTGTAGATGCTAGTGGCAACACAGTAATAAGTAGTTCAGGTGTGTTTGACTACTCACGTCGCTCGGCTCCATTTGGTTTTAACGGTGCTTACTACTACGTAGGTGCAGAATACCGTTTTTAATTAATAACACTCCCTTTCGTTATTTAACTCAAAGGGCCGTAAGGCCCTTTTTTTGGTTTTAGCTTGGATTGATTTATTGAGAAATCAAACTTATTGAATAATCATCGTATTGCTTAATATTATTCATTACACTCATTAAAGTATTATGTGTACTGTTTTCGTCTGCGGTTATAAGTACCGTACTTATTTCATATTTAGCCGCGAACATCGCTAAATTAGTCGCAACTTGCTCTAAATCAATTAACCTCCCTGAAAAATATACTCCGTTACTTTCATCAATTCTAAATAAAGCATTTTTAACAGGCTTATCTATTTGAGGGCTGTCGAGTGGCCGGTTTAATTCAATAGCCACAGGTTTTACAAAAGATGTAGTTACAATAAAGAAAATTAGTAATATGAACACTATGTCTAACATCGGGGTCATATCTACATCAGCATTATTTTGCAGTTTAGTTAGTTTACTTTTCATATTAGACCTTATTTTTAATTAAATGCTGCGGCGCCACAGCAAGGTTTTAGGTACCTATTAACAAAATTAGCACAGCAAAAATAAAGCGTGGTTAAATAAATATTCTAATAACATTAAATATTTGTATTCATTATGTATTTAAAATGTGGCGAAATAAGGTGGTGTTTGTAGCAATCTGCTTATATGGGGTCTATATGGCATCGTTATAGTGTGATTTAATTCGTTAAATTGCTTAAAGATTTATGCAGATTGGTATTAGAGGCAATAAAAAACCCAGCGCTAGGCTGGGTTGTATTTATGCGTTATGTAAGCTTACTGCTTTTGCATACGGCTCATTTCTGCATGGCAGCTTTGCATTGTTAATAATGTTTTAGCCAGTGCAGCTTCGCAATCAGCCGGTTGTGGTTTATCCATAGCGGCTTTAATTTCTACAAGCGTTTTATCTTCTACTTCTTCAAGCTCTTTTACATACGTGCTGTCGTTATGTGAGGTGAATGTAGTAAGTAAGGCTGTGTATGCACGTCGTGCTTCAACTGCGAAAGATGAACCATCTTCGCGTTCGCCTTTTTCATTAATTGCATATGGCTGCAAGCGCTCAACACTCACTTTTCGGGCATCTATCATGCGCTGAAAAAGTGCGCCAATAGCAGGGTCTTCAACTTTTTCCTGTGCTTTTTGATAAAAATCGATGCCGCTGTTCATAACTTGAATGATGTCAGTAATATGATTTACTTCTGATCCTTGATGGGTGTTCATAATGACCTCTTTAATTAAATGAATGTATAGTTCAATTTAATTAAAGCAAGGTGTGTTCCAAGTTCATGGCTTGTTTTAAGCTTATGTTTATTAACGGTTTGTTTTTTATTTTTGGAGTTGCTAGGTTAATAGAGTAGGTATTAACCTAGCAATTTTTACATTATATTGTGTAATAAAGTTATTTTAGCTCTTCAGCTACTTCAGCTACTTTTTGGCGTAACCAGATGTGGCTCGCATCGCGATGTAACAGTGGGCTCCAAATCATATCAAGCTCAAAAGGAGGAATTGGAAACGGTGGCTCTAAAATTTTAAGCCCCGGATCATCTAAGTATATATTTGCGGCTTTTGAAGGAAGGGTCGCAATCAAATTTTTCTCTTTAGCTAAATGAATCGCTACATGGTAGTTACGCGTAAAAGTGGCAATGTTACGATGTTTACCAAAGTGGGCAAGTGCTTCGTCAACCCAACCAAGTTTTTGCACATCTTTAGGGTCCATGCCCACGCCTACACCAAAACCTGTTTTACTCACCCATATATGGCGCGCTTTTAAGTAGCTGTCGAGGCTAAAGTTTTCAATAATAGGGTTGTCGGCCTTAACTAAGCAGCAAAAACTGTCTTTCCAAATACGTTTATGATGAAAAGACTGAGGTAAGTTTTCAAAACGGTTGATTGCCATATCTACTTTACCGTTTTCTACGTCATGAAAGGTTACATCACTTGGTGTGAGTATATCTAAAGTAGTATCGGGGGCTTCTTCGTGTAGTTTACTTAAGAGCTTTGGCGCTAACGTACTTGCAGCGTAATCACTGGCCATTATTCTAAATACACGTTTACTCTGGCTTGCCTCAAATTCTCTATTAGGTGCTAGGGTTTCTTCAAGCGTCATTAATATGCCACGAATAACGGGTTGTAACTCTAAAGCGCGCTCTGTCGGGACCATACCATCGCTGGTACGAACTAAAATAGGGTCGTTAAATAAGTTACGAAGACGTTTAAGGCCATTACTCATTGCGGGCTGCGTAATACTCAATTGATTAGCAGCGCGTGTTACATTGCATTCTCGAAGCAATGTATCGAGATAAACGAGTAAATTTAAATCTATTTTACTTATATTCATTGTGTGTCCTTTGCGTCTACCAGTGATGGATAAATCGCTGTGCTGTCGGGTAAGGGTAAATATGACTTACCTGCCCATTTTTTATATTTTGTTGAGCCTGCTTCCAAAAGCTAACATCTATAAGCTCTGGATGAGTGCTGAGGAAAAACTTTTTATACATAGGATTAGGCATTACAAATGTACATAACTGCTCTGGGAATACATCTTGTGGTGCAACAGAGTAACTTTGTTCATCCATTAAATAATCGTCGTAGCTCTTTGCTTTTGGTAATGCTCTAAAGTTCATATCTGTTAGGTATTGAACTTCATCGTAATCGTAAAAAATAATACGTTTGTGCTTACTTACACCAAAGTTTTTTAAGAGCATATCGCCAGGAAATATATTAACGGCAATCATTTCTTTTAGAGCTTGCCCGTATTCTTCAATCGCGTCTGCGGCACTTTCTTCATCAGCATTTTCTAAAAATAAATTGAGTGGTGTCATGCGCCGTTCAATATATAAATGCTTGATGATCAACCATTCGCCTTCAATTACCATTGATGAGCCAATTGTTTTATGTAATTGCGCAAGTAAATTACTATCAAAACGTGCCAAAGGAAATACGACGTTAGAATACTCTATGGTATCGGCCATTCTGCCAACGCGATCATGGTTTTTTACTAGTTGATAACGCTTTAATACGGTATCACGGCCGAAGGGCTTACTTTCACCAAATTTGTCTTTTATTACTTTAAAAACATAACCAAATGAGGGAAGGGTAAATACCATCATCACCATACCGGGAGTACCCGGTGCAATTGTAAACTCATCATTAGAGTGAGATAAGTGATTTAAAAACTCTCGATAAAACTCAGTTTTACCCTGCTTATGAAAACCCACTGCGTTATAGAGCTCAGCAAGTGTTTTGTTTGGCATAAGCTGATTCAAAAACCGGACAAGTGCTGAAGGTGCATGAGTCTCTACCATAAAGTAGGCGCGGGCAAAGCCAAAAATGACACGCATTTGAGACGATTTAGTTAAAAGTGCATCTAAATATAATCCGTTATCTTCATCGTGCAATACGGCGATTATAAAAGGCTGAACCCCACTTTTTGAAACAACACGACCAACAATATAAGCTGCTTTATTACGATAAAAAGGTGTGTGCAAAATATCAAAGCGCATTTGCCAAGGTTGGTGATGTGTATCGGGTGCTTGTTTATAAAAAGCTTTAACAAGAAGGCGAATATCACGCTCTAAATTTACAAATGGGGCTTTAAAATCAAAATGATTAATAATGCGTTTTATTGTTGGCTTTAGGCCATCAACTACTGGAAAGTATGTCCTATATTCGGCCTCAACAGGTACTGAAGGAGCATCTTTCAAAGTTGCTTCTACAAATATAAAGTCATTATGAAAATAGCGCCTATGGTACAGCCGGCAAAATACAGAATTATAAAAGGTTTCGGCGAGTTCTGCTTGAGGGTGGAAACATAAAAAGTGCTGATATATCTTTTTAACTTCGAGCCATAGGCTTTCATCTAATTGCTCTGTTGGGGTTTCTTTTTTTAGCGCTTGTGTGGTTTCGTTAACACGATCATCATAATAGCTGATACGCAAACGGCTGATATCATTAATTGCTTGCCAATCTTTTTTTGCAAAGGCGAGAGGGGCTTTGGCCGTTGTTTTTTGAAATAGCTGATAGTGCCTTTTAAAACCCGTTAAAATTAATTCAGCAATATGGCGAGGCTGCATTTGCACTCCTTAATAGTCCCTAGAGCTTATACTCTATTGTGTTAAGGGTATGTTATTTTAAGTTTAAAACCAAGATAAATATTACTTGCTAATTAAGAGTGATTTATTGGTATTGAGCTATCTTTTTTTCGAGAATTTTAATTTGTTTAGTAATAACCAATACATCTTTTTTGTACTCTTTATTAATTATTTTTAATTTTTTAGTAATATCTTTGGTAATACGCTTTTTATCATCAATGGCTAAGATATGATTTAATCGTTCTTGTTGTTTATATTCGGTACGCTGCTTATTACGATCAAGTATTGTTAGTTTATGGTTATTACTGCGAAGCTCTGCCTGTAAGCCAGATAGAAGCCTTTCACGTTCAAGCTCATTCAGTTGTTTAGTGTAGTCAACCTTAGGACCAGAATACTGATTACCCGTCGTGTTAACTTTATAAGTCGTTGCTTCGTCGTCACAGGGAAGTTGAGAAAAGACAGTGCCTTTTTCTGTTACACATTTGTAGTAAGTGGTATCGCTAAAGCTAAAAAAACTGATAAGTAAAAAGCTAGAATGGAGAATATAACGAGAAGTTTTAAACATGTATGTCGTCCTTGATTTTTATATTTTTTAGTAAAACAATATAAAACTATAACCTAGCTTGGTGGTATATCAAGCTAGGTTAGGATAACGGCTATTGGGTGAAGGTTTTAAGCTTTTTAATACTCTGTACTAAAAATGGTATATCTAAACCTTGTTCAATAGAAAACCCCTCAGCGGCAGAGATATTTTTAAAGTTACCATCTGAATCTATTAAGGTAATCCTATCTTTTTTATAGGCTATAACGACACCCTGAGAGTAGTTAACGCCCATATCATCTTTTTTCTTGTATAAATTAACGCCCAGCATTGTTTGCTTAGCAATGGCTTTACAATTTAAATATTGGCCAACACTTGTTGCAATTAAATCGCTAGGTTGAATAAGTCCATCTACTTTAGAAATACGTTTGTCGGAGCTATATAAAGTTGATGTTGTTACTACTTCTTGCTTGTTATTGGCAAGACTAAAAGCAAAAACCTGTGTTTTATCATCTCGTACAACGGCGTTATCGCTACTTTTAATAACTCTAATTGCGCTAGAACTATGTGCTTGATCATTTATAAAACTAAGTTCTTCCACGCCGGTTACTTCAATGCTGCGGCGCTGACTTTGCCATGCGGGAAGAGTTTGATCTCTTAAAATTGCTGCTTTATAAAAAGCTGGCAAACCATACACTAAGCTAAATAGCATATCGTCGTGATTAGTTGGCTGTAAAAACTGCTCTGTTTTGTGTAAGTTTTTATTCTCGGCAACAAATTTAGCGAGTTGTTGCTGGGTTTCAAATACAAAAATATCTACATTGGCTTGTGCGTAGTCTTCACACTTTTCAAGCGGGCTTGGCATTTGATAACTAATATTTTGGTTATTAATTTTTACGTTATGTGCTTGCTTATAGCTTTCTATATCAAGCAGGTCATTTTTAGCCAATAAACTTTTAGCGGTAGTAGGGTATGACAGTGGTAGTACATTATCTTGCTTCGTTACGTCAAAGTTTAAATTTGCGTCAGCCCAAATATGAATACTGTGACTAAGTGAAAAACACACTATTAAAAATGAAATTGCGTAACGTGCAAATTTATATTGTTTTAAGCGCTCAAGGTGTTGCCATGTGTAATTACTCACAAGTAGCTGAAAGCCTAAAATAAGTAATACAATCCCACTGGCTAAAATGGTTGTTAAAGCAGGTGAACTGGTTAAACGATGCCACAGTAGAGAAATAATCTCAGGTAAGGCAGATATACTTAGATGATAACCCAAATTAACGTAAACATAAGCATCAAGGGTAAGCAGTGAAGCGCCTAGTGTGGCTATAACAGCCGCCATGCCTCGTATATGTCGTGGGTAGGGGAATATTAAACTAAGCGGAAATACCGTCAGCACAAACGCTAAAAAGGCGATAAAACTAGTGTGGCTTAACCACGTTACTAGCATATAAGTAATGCCCATAAAGCTTGTTGGTGGCGAGTCGGCAAATAAGTAGCTTAAGCTAATAAATAGCGCCAAGCCAATATTGGCAAAAGTAAACCAATGGCCCCAGCTTAATAGCTGACTCGCTTTTGATGAAAACTGATTGTGCTGCGATAAATTCATAGAGTTTATTTAACCGACTGTGATAGAGCTTTTGCAAAGTTCTCAGTTACGGCTTGTCTTTTCCCTGTTGGTACATGCTCTTTTAAGATATGCGTGATAGAATTTCCTAAACACATAAGGCTTAAATCTACCGGCGCATTGTGTTTAGTTAGCACATCAATAAGCTGATCGACGATTTGTTCTACTTCTTCATTAGAGTATTTTGATAAGATTGGCATCAGTTGGTTCAATAAAATAGTTATATTCTCGTATTTTAACACTAGAGGCGTGAAAAACAAAGATGACAACAGACGTTAAAAAATTAGTCGTTCATTATGTAGACAAAAAAGACGACGATACGCAAATTCACCTTCGAAATGATGAGATGGTAATTAACGATAAAGTAGCCGTTTTTATCGAACAATTACATCATGCATATAATGGTAAGCCAGGTAAAGGTTACTGTGCTTTCAGTGGTGATAAAAACAGCGTTGTAGCATCTGCAATGCAAAGCTACCGTAACGATGAGTTAGGCTTTTGGCATATGACCGAGCAAGCCTCAACGGTTTTAAAAGAAGAGCTTGATAAGTATGCATTTAGTGAAACAGGCTATTTAGTATTTTGTCATTATCAGTATGTTGCTACCGATTACATGTTAATTGCGATGATTAACATTAAAGAGCATTACTCTATGACCTCTGAGCTTGATTTAGCGGCTTCTCGCCATTTAGATATATCTCGCATGCAACTCGCTGCTCGTATCGATTTAACAGCATGGGATACGCAAGCAGAAGATAATCGTTATATTTCGTTTATCAAAGGACGTGCGGGTCGTAAAGTTGCTGACTTTTTCTTAGACTTTTTAGGCTGTGAAGAGGGTATTGATTCAAAACAGCAAAGCCAAGTAATGCTTAGCGCAGTAGAGGATTATTTATCAGAGCAACAGTTTGATAAATCAGAAAAAGACGACTTACGTAAACAAGTATTTGATTACTGTAATGATTGCGTAACCACAGGCGAAGATGCAAGTGTGAGCGATCTATCTGCAACGCTTACAAAAGGCGATGACAGCCCGTTTGATAGTTTTTGCAAAGAGCAAAGCTATGACTTGGAAGAAACTTTCCCCGTTGATAAAAAAACCGTAACCAGTATGGTTAAGTTTTCAGGCCTTGGTGGGGGTGTAAGTGTAAGTTTTGAACGTAAACACTTAGGTGAGCGCGTAACGTACAACGAAGCAACCGATACACTAGTGATTAAAGGCATTCCGCCAAACTTAAAAGATCAGCTACAACGTTTTATGGAAAATGAAAAAGAGTAAACTCATTTGAGCGAGTTGAAAGTTGATTTAAGAGCGCGATATTTATATCGCGCTTTTTTATACCGGTATCTAAATTTGTTG